>CAXTEW010000347.1:0-2718 GCA_964243175.1 uncultured Acidobacteriaceae bacterium | reverse complement strand
GAGTACAACTTCTGCCCGGGCACACAGCCCCTGGGATGAAGCGCAGGAGGAGGCGAGCCTTTTGGGCGGCATGATGGATGAGCCGAGCAGGGAGTTTGAGGAAGACGCGCCGCGCCGCCGGGCCGGCTTCCATGCCGATCCAGGTGGGGATAGCAGCGAGGTTTCGGCTGCTGTGCCGCCCCGGGCTCCTCGCGAGCGGGAGCGGCCCGCGCAGGGGACTGGCTGGAGCGCGATCCGCCTCGGCGAGCACCCGCAGGCGGATGCCGTTATCGACAGGGAAGCCCAGGCATCGCGGCGGCAGGAAGACGGATACAAGCCGGAAACAGCGCCGGCGCTCAACGACCTCGCGCCCATTAGCGACCGGTTTATGGGCTCGCTGATCGATGCTGGCATCGTGCTTGGCTGTTTTCTGATCTCCCTCGTCGTCTTCGTTTCCTGCACAACACATGCGCCTGCTGGCAAGGGAGCGTTCGCCATCGGCTTCCTGGTTTTCGTGGCACTCGCGACCTTTTATGGCTGGCTGTTCATGACCTATGGGGGAGGCAGCACGCCTGGCATGCGCTATGCAAGGATCGCGCTCTGCACTTTTCGTGATGAAAACCCTACCCGTAAAGACCTGCAGAACCGAGTCCCGGCAACCGCGCTTGCCCTGCTGCCACTGGGGCTTGGGGTGCTGTGGGCGCTGATGGATGAAGACAAGCTGGGCTGGCACGACCGCATGACGCGAACCTACCAGCGGTCGTACCGCTAGGCTTACACGCTGCTGTAAGGGCAGAGAAGCCCGCCCCCCGTCCCTGGGGCAGGTTTCGACAGGCCTGTTGCGCAACCCTTTGCAGGGTGTCACCAATGCGGGAGGCCTTTGTCGCCCAGCCAGTGGACCTTGCCGCGCGTCGGTCGACGTGCAGCAGCGGTCGTTCTCCGGGACTGCTGGCTACCAGCTTGAGGCATGGGCGTCTTGAAGGCATTCTGGATCGGGGCGAAAGAATCGAGGCTACCGCTGTGAGAACTCCAAGGCGTGTTGCGTCCCGCTGCTGCTTGCTGTCCATGGCACTCGTTCAAGGCGCTCTCGGGCAGGCCGTGCAGCACAAGCAGCTCGACCGAGCACTCGAGCAAGTCAGTGCCGGCTTTCGCGGGCGAGCCGGCGTGTGCGTTCTGGACCAGGCTGGAGCGTCGTGTATCCGCGGCAGCCAGTCGTTCTCGATGCAGAGCGTGATGAAGCTGGTCGTCAGTATGGCGGTGCTCGACGCGATTGATCATCACAGGCTGGGTCTCGACGACCACGTGATGGTGCATCGGCAGGATCTGAGCCTGGATGTGGAACCACTTGCCGAACTTGTTGGACCGGAGGGGTATCGCACCACGATTCGCGATCTGATTCATCGTGCTGTTGTGGACAGCGACAGCGCGGCGAGCGACATTCTTGCGAGACGGATCGGCGGCACGCAGCAGGTGCAATCGTTTCTCGACCGAAAAGGCGTGCAGGGTGTACGCATTGACCGCGACGAGAGACACCTGCAGACAGAGATAGCAGGTCTCACGTGGCGATCGGAGTACGTCGATCCGCGCGTGCTAAACAAAGCCATCGAAGCTGTTCCTGCCAGGGAGAGGGACGCTGCCTACCATCGCTACCAGGTAGATAGCCGCGATTCCGCCACGCCTTACGGGATGGCATCGCTTTTGCAGCGGCTCAGCAATGGTGACCTGTTATCTCCGGCCTCAACGCACTTCATTCTCGAAACGATGGCTGAAACAGCTACCTTCCCGGATCGATTGAAGGCCGGTGTTCCTGCCGGGTGGACGTGCATGCACAAGACGGGTAGCAGCGGTACATGGCAAGGAGTCACGGCCGCGGCCAACGACGTCGGCATCCTCCGGACCCCTGATGGGAGGTATATAGCGATCGCTGTTTTCGTTGCTGATACCAGGGAGCCCTACGAGGCGCGCGCCCGCGTGATAAGATGCATGGCTGCAGAGACGGTGAAGAGCTTTCGTTGATGCCCGGTCGGCCAGCATGCGGCCCGTGATGCCCTCGTTAGCTGCGTATGGGCATATAGGGGAACTCGTTCGCCTTGACCCGCCGTGATGCCTCTTGGCGCGACTCCCTTGATAGAAGAGCCGTTCGGCTGAAGCGCTGCTTCGTCCGGCAGGTACCTTGTTTTTGAGGGAAGACGCAGATGCAACGCTATGCCATTACAGACCGCTCGCTGCTGCCCAGGCACCCGGATGGTATCGAGGGGGCGCTTGCGCTACAGGTGGAGATATGGGTCGCGAGCGGGGTTGATTGGGTGCAGCTGCGGGAGAAAGACCTGCCCGTCGAGATGCTGCTTGCTCTTGCCCGGCGGCTGGCTGCCGTCACCCGCGGCAGCCGCACCCGGCTGGTGGTCAATGGCGTGCCGTCGGAACGCGTCAGCGGGCCGGACGGAATTGGCGTGCACCTTGCCGGTGGGTGGTCGGCTGGCGCGCTGCGCGAGGCGCTCGCGCTTGTTCCCTGGGTGACCGTAAGCTGCCATAGCCTCCGCGAGGTGGAAGTGGCGCGCGATGCACGGGCAACGGCCATCCTGTGGGCGCCGGTCTTCGGCAAGGTGGTTGCCGCGGAGCAGGTGCAGCCGGGGACCGGGCTCGCGGTCTTGCGGGAGGCCTGCGAGCGCGCGGCTCCGGTGCCTGTTTTTGCGCTGGGTGGGGTGACGGAGGCGAATGCCGGGGCATGCCTGGCTGTCG
>CAXTEW010000346.1:0-2745 GCA_964243175.1 uncultured Acidobacteriaceae bacterium | reverse complement strand
CGGCGTTGCCGCAGCGCTGTCTGCATCCGCCGTGCACGGCTGGTACCGTACGCTCCAGCAGCCCCCGCTCGCCCCACCAGGCTGGGTTTTCGCGCCCGTCTGGACGCTGCTCTACCTGCTCATGGCCGTTGCCGCCTGGCTTGCCTGGCGTACCCGCGTATCCTCCTGCCGCTCCGGAGGTCTCCGCATGTGGGCTGTCCAGCTGCTGCTCAACTTCGTCTGGAGCCTGGTCTTCTTCCGCGCCCATGCCACCGGCTTCGCGCTCCTCGACCTCCTCATTCTCCTGGTCGCGATCGTCTACACCATGCGACCCTTCCTCACCATCCGACCCCTCGCCGCCTGGCTGCTTGCTCCCTATCTCGCCTGGACCTGCTTCGCGCTCTACCTCAACGCCGGCCTGCTCGTCCTCAACCGTTAAGCCGGAGCCATGCAGACAAAACGCTGGCCCCGCCGCGGGTGACCCCAGGCGCGCAGCCGGGTTTACTTCACCGCCCCCGGGAAACTCGCCGCCTTCCGCTCCCCATACGCACTGCCCGGCTTGCGCGGCAGCATCGCGTCCCGCATCGCCGTGTTGTACACAAAGATCGCTTCCACCACCGCGGCCTGTCGCAGGTCATCCCCGCGCAGTGCCTCGTACACATCCATATTCGAGTGGTGCGTGCGCGACTCGTAGTCGAGAGGGTCCTGCACAAACTGGAAGCCCGGGATCCCGACCGCGTCGAAGCTCAGGTGATCCGTGCCGCCCGTATCCGCCACCGTCACCGTCGACACGCCAAGGTCCCGCAGCGGCGCGATCCACTGCTCAAAAATCGGTGCAATCGCCACGTTCCCCTGCGTATACACGCCGCGGATGCGCCCGGAGCCATTGTCCAGGTTGAAGTATCCCGAGACCTTCGCCTGGTCAGGCTTCACGACCGGCGGCCCGCTTGGCTGGCGAATAAAGTCCGGCACCGCAGCATCACCAGCCAGCGGCACGGTCCCGAAGTGCTGCGCCACGTACCCGGCCGACCCAAAGATTCCCTCTTCCTCGCCGCTCCACAACCCGATGCGAATCGTTCGCCGCGGCTGCACATGCAGCGCCAGCAGGATGCGCATCGCTTCCATCGCCACCACCGAGCCGGCGCCATTATCCGTCGCGCCAGTGCCGCTGATCCATGAGTCCAGGTGGCCGCCCACCATCACCACCTCGGCGGCGAGCACCGGATCCGTTCCCGGGATCTCCGCGATGGTGTCGAACCCGTGCTCGTGATCGCCCGTGAACTTTGCCTCGACATCGGCCTCGATCGTCACCGGCACATGGGCATCGAGCAGCCGGGTCACGCGACCGTAGTTCTCGATCGAAGCCACCAGCAGGGGCACCGGAGTCGCATGGGCGCGCTGGTACGAGAACCAAGAGAAGTTGTTGTTCGAGTCATCGAAGATCGTGCCGCCAGACCCACCATGCTTCGCCCCATCTGCACTGGGCACGACCACTGCTGCCACACCTTCGCTGTGCAGCATCTGACCCAGCTTTTCCCGCTCCGGCAGCACCTTCGCGAAGTACTCGCGCGCGCCGGCATACTCGTCCTCCGCGTCCAGCGGGACCTTTTTCAGCTCCGCCAGTTGCGCATCCGTGTAGCGCTCCACCAGCGGCGCGTCTCCTTCGCCCGTCGGCCGTGTCTTGCCCAGCAGCACCACCTTGCCCTGCAGCTTGCCCTTGTATTGCGCCATCTGCGCTTCGACAGAGGGTGCATCCTTCCCCGTATCGATCGAGATCTGCACTGCTTCCCCACGCGCTGGCCCGGGCTTGCCATCGGCCGCCATCGTCGCGGGCGACCAGGGCGCTGCCTGCGCGATAAACACCGCGGGCGCCGGCGCCACCATGCGCAGCGAGCTCCGCTCCTGTTCCCAGCCCATGCCGAGCTCGCCCCAGTCCTCAAGGTGCGCGTTCGCGCAGCCCATTGCCGCCAGCGTATCGCGCGTCCAGGCGTTTGCCTTCGCCATGGCCGGCGACCCGGTCAGCCGCGGCCCAATATCGTCATCGAGCGCGCTGGCATACTCCATCACATGCGAGTGCCGCAGTCCTTCCTCGCGAATCCGCGCATACATCGCCAGGTCCAGCGTTTCCGTCGTCGGCTGCCCCGCCGCCGTCTTCGCCGGGTCTGCCGCCGGGCTCGCCGTCTTCTTCGGCACAGCCGCGCCCGCCGCTACGTCTGCCGCCATCGCCCCTGCCACCAGCCACACAACGCCTCGTGATCCGCGCACCTTCACCCCCACTTCACTTCTGCTCTTGAGGATCAGAGCAAGCTGCGCGCAGCATACCAGCAGATTCGCCGCACGGCTTACTGGTTCGGTCTGAATCACAGCTTGTCTCAAGCACTGCGGATTGCGCCTTTACCAACCTGCTGCCCCGATGCAGGCTGTTGCCAATACGCGAAGCGGAAGCAGACATCTCCTCCATTCTTCACCGGTACACAGCGGCGGCCGTGGTGATGGTGAAAGCTATGATGTCGGTGGGGCGCGTGCGCAGCTTCGCCGGATCGAAAAGGCCATCCCCTGGGAACGGCGCACTTAATGGCTCACCTTAGGCCCCGGGTAAACCAGTTCTCCTTGAGTGGTGTAAGTAAAGCGCCCCTCCAGCATCGACAGAAGGATGACGGGAGCCTGCGTTGTGCCCGACTTAGAGCGCAACAGCATCGGCGGTCTCTCCAGCCATCCTTGACGGAGCGGCAAGGGGAGTCTCGCGAATGCTTTAATCATGCCTGA
>CAXTEW010000345.1:0-2750 GCA_964243175.1 uncultured Acidobacteriaceae bacterium | reverse complement strand
TTTCACTTCCTCCGCCAGGCACTGGGTCTGCAGACGACACCCTCTAACCAGACCCTCATCGGTCTGTCACTGATCATGACCTTCTTTCTTATGCAGCCGGTAGGAAGCACTATCTACAACACAGCCGTCGTCCCGCTACAGGCAGGAAGAATTACTCCACTTGCTGCTCTCGAGCGGGCAGGCGTTCCCATGCACCAGTTCATGGCGCACTATGTGCGCGAAAAAGATGTTGCCTTGTTTCTCGAGCTCGCCAAGGAGCCTCGCCCGAGGACAGTTGCTGACCTTTCCTTCCGTGTCATGCTGCCGGCTTACATCCTGTCTGAGCTCAAGGCCGGCTTTCAGATAGGCACCGTTCTCTTTCTTCCTTTCCTTGTTGTGGACATGGTCGTGGCTTCGATCACGACCTCGGTCGGCATGATGCAGCTGCCTCCGGTCGTTATCTCGACACCGCTCAAGCTACTGCTTTTTCTCATGGTGGATGGCTGGCACCTGCTGATCGGCGCACTGATGAGGAGCTTCAACTAATGGGCGGCGACTTATGGGCGTAGATGAAGTCGTTACACTCGGCCGGCTGATGCTGCAGGAGGTCGTCATCCTGACAGCGCCAATTCTTCTTGTTGCCATCGCGGTGAGCCTGCTGGTCAACGTGGTCCAGGTGCTTACCTCGCTGCAGGATCAGACACTCTCTTCCGTGCCGCGACTTTTCGCTACCGGTGCCGCACTCTTCTTCCTCATGCCGTGGATGTGGCGGCACCTTTGCACGTACACGCTCAGTCTCCTGTCTGACTTCCACCAGGTGCTTCAGTAATGACGATTCCGTTTCTCGACATCATCCAGGCCCTCCTGACAATCGGCGTGCGCTTGTCTGGCCTGATGCTGTTCGCGCCATTTCTCGGCAGCGTTGTCATTCCCGCGCGGATCAAGGCGGTGCTGGTACTGTCACTCACGTTCTTGCTGTACCCCATGATTTCGCATACTTTTCCGCGTCTGCCCGTGGGCGAGTGGCCGCTTCTGGTTTCGAGTGAGCTGCTGATCGGTATCGCGATTGGGATCTCGACCTCGATCATCTTCGACGCGGTACAGATGGCAGGCCAGGTGCTCAGCATCCAGATGGGTTATTCGCTCGTAAACATTCTCGACCCAAGCACCCAGGTCGAATCCACCGTCGTTGCCACTTTTCACCAGTCGCTGGCCATGCTCATCTTTCTGCGGCTTGATGTGCACCTCTGGATGCTGCGCGCCATCGGCAACAGCTTTGCCTACCTGCCGCCTGGCACAGCGCATCTTTCCGGACCCTTCACGCTCGCCCTGCTTGAGGCCGGCTCGGGCGTGATCGTGATCGGCATACAGATTGCGGCGCCGGTACTGTCGGCGACCTTGCTGGCCGATGTCACGCTCGGGCTGCTGGGCAAGGCCTCGCCCCATCTTCCGCTGATGCTGCTGGGTCCTGCCGTCAAGAGTCTTCTCGGGCTCACCATCCTGGCGGCGTCGCTCAAGTACTGGCCAGATATGTTTCGCACGTACTTTCTGGGGTCGATGGCGTATGCCGATCGGCTGCTTCACCTGGCGCGGTAGGGGACGATGGCAGACTCCAGTAAAACAGAAAAAGCGACTCCGAAGCGACGCGAGAAAGCCCGGTCGCAAGGCCAGCTGGCCCGCTCGCGGGAGCTTCCAAGCGTGCTCGCGTTTGCCGCCGTGATCACGACCCTCTGCCTTATGTCGCATGGAGCGATTACGCACTGGACTACCTTTTACCGCAACACGTTTGATACGGCGGCGAGTGGCGACCTCGATGCGAATGGGCCGCTCCTCTTCTGGAGTTCGGTTGAAGTATTTCGCTGGACGCTGCCGGTGCTTGCGGCTGCGATGTTGCTGTCGGTAGCCGCGGGGCTTGGGCAGGGCGGCCTCAGCATTGCGCCGGAAGCTTTGTCGCTAAAGTTCGATCGGCTCAACCCGGCAAGCAGGCTGGGACAGATCTTCTCGATCACCGGGCTGACCAACCTGCTGAAATCGCTCCTGCCTTTTGCCGCGATCGCATGGATCGCCTCAAGCTGCTTTCGGAGTCACTGGAGCTCGATCGTACTGGCCTCTTCTCTCAACCTGCGGCAGTTAGCGGGGTTGATCGGTGGCATGACGTACGAGGTCGGCTGGAAATCCTGCATGGTCCTGCTGGCGTGGGCTGGTGTGGATTACCTGCTGACGCTGCAGAAGATGGAGGGCGACCTGAAGATGACCAAGGAGGAGGTCATCCAGGAGCACAAGCAAAGCGAAGGCAACCCGGTGATCAAGGCAAGGATACGGCGGCTGCAACGTCGCATGCACCGGAAGATGGCGCTCGCGGCAGCTGCTACTGCCACTGTGATTGTGACGAATCCAACCCACTACGCGGTGGCCCTGCGGTATACCCCCGACATGCCGGCGCCCATCGTGGTTTCGAAAGGCCAGAATCTGCTGGCACAGCAGATCAAGGACCTGGCTTCGGTGCACGGCATCCCGATCCTCGAGAACAAACCGCTGGCCCAGGCGCTTTACAGAAGCGTTGAGGTGGGCGACGCGATTCCTTCAATCCTGTACCAGGCTGTTGCCGACATTCTAGTTATCGTCTTCCGCGCGCAGGCCGAGGTGCGGCAGCAGGAAGCACGCCGGCGCAATCGGACGGCGGCCGGTGAGGTGATACAGCCATGAGCAAGGAACCGGCCATGAAGAAAGGGAACAGCCTCACCCGCCTGCTGGGCGCCTCCGGGGAATGG
>CAXTEW010000344.1:0-2751 GCA_964243175.1 uncultured Acidobacteriaceae bacterium | reverse complement strand
GGATGCTTCGGAACTCAGCGAAGTCAGGCCGACTCGAGGACGCGAAGCCGGAGTAGATCGAAGCATGGCGCGGCTGTACATCTGCCGCTTGATCAGCTTCAGCCGATGGATCTGCCCCTCCACCATGCCGTTGCTCCAGGGCAGCTTTAGAGCTGCGGCAATCGCATCCTTATCTCGCCGGAGATGCCGGACGAACCCAGCAAGTGGAGAGTGTGCTGCTGTATCGAGCCACTCTGGCCAGGCTGCTGCATCGTGGTTGCGTAGGATCTCGAAGAGCTTGCGTGCGGTCTGCCCGAGTGAGGCGATTTCTGGCGAAGTGCGGTACAGCGCTCTTAGGTATCGATGTCGTGAAGGCTCAGCCTTGAGCATCAACCATGCGACCCGCTGCGGAGATACCGGCGCGGATCTTTTCGCGAGCGGTTGCGATTTGTTCTTGGGAGATCCAAAACGCTGGCGCAACCAGCCCCGCACTGTGGAGGCCTGCCCATCAAACCCATCTCCTTCACTTCCTGCCAGAGCCGGTTGATAGAGGTGGACGACGACAAGGCAGAGGACGGCACCCGCACCATTCCCCTGCTCAAGAGCTACAACGTGTTCCACGCGTCCCAGGTAGACGGGATCCCGCCCTACCAGGCCCCCGGCATCGAGCAAGCGACATGGCGCAAGCCGGAGGCAGCAGACCTCATCCTGAAGAACAGCACGGCGGATGTGCGGATTGGTGGCGATCGCGCTTTCTACTCGCCCGGAACCGACCATATCCAGCTACCGCCCGAGCACGCTTTCCATGGCCCGCACCAATGGGCGGCCACCGCCATGCACGAGCATCGCAGACCTTGCCCTCAGCTTTCACCCGGCCTATGCCGCAACTATGAAAGCAGAGGTGGAACAGACCGCCGAGGCGACAACCAGGCCTTGGCCAGGATCGACACAGCCCCAGGCCCGACCCAGCTAGGAGGCGCGATGGTTCAGCAACAGACCTTTGCTCATCACGGCCACACGTTCACCATTGAGGCGGACGGTTGGCCGGATGAGGAATCGGCTTGCAGCTCTGGACGATGCGCCACGGGGCCGACGAGACGGCCACTCTGCGTGGCGCGTTGGAGCAGGAGCGCGAAGCCCTCATCAGTGAAAACCCCTACGACTGCGACGCCGCGCCCCTGCCCGCTGTGCGCGCCGCACAGCGACGCGCCACGCAGAGCGGCCTACAGGGAAGACGCCACAAAGGGGAAAGGCCGACGCTTACGCTTGAAGCGTGGCAGGCTTCAGAGGCGTAGCCAGCTCCTCGATGCGCTGACCGTCCTTCAGCGCCACTGCGCACACGATGCACAACGGGCGGTACTCGTCATAGAGCAGCAGGACTCCGTTCTGCGACGCCATGGGAGCAGCTTTGTA
The DNA here is from genome assembly GCA_964243175.1 of uncultured Acidobacteriaceae bacterium. Classification (GTDB taxonomy): domain Bacteria; phylum Acidobacteriota; class Terriglobia; order Terriglobales; family Acidobacteriaceae; genus EB88. The sequence goes on along the minus strand of CAXTEW010000344.1, from coordinate 1,359 downwards.
GGTCCTGAAAGGCTCACTGGCACCATCGGAAAAGAGTCCATAGAGCGGCATGACGAGATTCTAGGCCCGGAACGTGGCGTGGCGGCGGTGAGTGTTCAACCTGCAACGCTTCACAAGACCTTTGCGAAGCCCTTGCATGTACTGCCTCTCGTGCATTCCGCCGCTCGACCTATGGCTTAGCTGAGATTGCACCGGCAGATGGGGTGATCAACGTTTGTACGTCGGCGATCAACTGTTTGACTGCCGCCGTGAAGGCCTGGTCGCGATGCCTCTTGAAGAACGCAAAATCGACTTCTTCCACGAAGCCCCAAAGCGAGACCCGGGCGCCAGCGTCCATTACTCCAATCCTGATCTGCGGGTGGGAGATGTTGGGCGGGTCGACAAAGCGGACAGCAAAGATCAGGTCCGCGTTTTTTCGGGTCGGAGACCAGCTCGTAGTGTCCCCAGGCCTTCATCTGGTTGTAGAACTCGCCATACGCCCGCTCCGGTCCACCGCTATAGCTGGATGGAAACGCGGTCACGTCCCCCAGTTCGTACGAGATGAAGGCACGCTTGCCTTTGAGCAGCGGCTCGGGGATCGGAGCATTGACATTGTTGATTCCAATCTCAGCCGAACTGCGCTCGCTGCGAAACTGCGCCGATGCTGGAAGCGGTATCAACGTGAAAGCAGCGATGATCAGCCATCCCAGTAAATATGCTGTGAAAGTCTGCCAGCAGCAGACAAGGAACACCTTCGCTGATTCGTGGCGTGTTTGTAATACACAGATATTTACAGTTGAATCATAAAGAGCTTCCATTTCAACTCTGCCTGATCGTTGAGAGTGATTAATACCCCACTCTTTGCAAGGTAAATTGTCGCTTATGGCGCAGTGGGCGCGTGCGGAGCGGCCTGAGTTTGAAGATGCTTCTTGTGCGCTGGCTTTGGAGTGCCAGTCACCGGAGCGGCGACCGGATCCGAAGGCAGCGCCTGGATCACAGGAGCAGCCTGCAAACTTTCGGTCGAGGGAGCTTCGCGGCCGTGCTCGAACAACATGCCCGTCGGAATACCAACAAGGACCCCGCATAGCGTGAGTACGAGAACAGACCATTTGTATTCGCGCAGGAAGTTCACCCTGAGCGCGGTGACGGCTTCGCTGGCGGTGTGCGTCACGCTCTCTATCCGGTTCTCCAGGCTGCCGATGGCGTCTCGCGCCTGCGCGGCCACGCCGCGGTAGGTGCCGGTCAGCTCAAGGCTTGTCTTCTGGAAATCCCCTGTGGACTGCTTGAGCTGCTTTGCAATGACGCCGAGCGCCTGCACGGTCTCAGGCATCCCGGTCTGCGCGAACTGCTGCCGCAGGCTTTCGTTGATCCTGGCCGCGA
>CAXTEW010000343.1:0-2753 GCA_964243175.1 uncultured Acidobacteriaceae bacterium | reverse complement strand
AGGGTGTCCACGGCTTTACCCTCGATCCGGCGATCGGCGCCTACGTACTCTCTTTCAGCAACATGAAGATGCCGGCGCAGGGCTCGTACTACTCGGTAAACGAGGCGAACTACGAGTCGTTTCCCCCGGAGTACCAGCAGTACCTGACAGAGCTACGCACCGGCGCGCTGGGCCGCACCTACTCGTCCCGCTATATCGGCTCACTGGTGGCTGATTTTCATCGCACCCTGCTCAAGGGCGGGGTCTTCCTGTACCCGCCGACAGACAAGCAGCCGAAGGGCAAGCTGCGGCTGCTGTACGAGGCCAATCCCCTGGCCTGGATCGCCGAGCAGGCAGGCGGCCTGGCCATCGCCGGGCGCGAACGCGTGCTCGCCCTGCAGCCGGATAGTATCCATGAGCGGACCTCGCTGATTGTGGGCAGCCGCGTCGAAGTGGAACGGCTGCAGCAGATACTTGGGTAAGGCGAAAACCACCTGTGCGGCGGCTGGCAGCCACTTCGTGGCGGGTGACTCTGCAGGTCAAAGAAAAATGCCACGCGAGTGGCCGCCAGCCGCGCAGGCGGTCTTGCTCGTTCAGCCATCTAATCAACCATGGACCGTCGTTACTTCAATCGCCTGCTCGCTGCCGGGCTGGCTGCTTTGCCAGCCAGCGAAGTCCTCGCGGCCGCTCCCTCGGCTGAAGCACGTGCGATCCCGCTTGGACCGATCGACTGGTGCCCGAATAACAGCGTCCTGCCGGTGCTGTTCTACGAGGGCGCAGTGCCGGCCAGTGGCAGCGATCCGGCCAGTCGCTTTGAAGAGCTGTTTACGCGGAACGGCTGGCCTCCGCAGTGGCGCAATGGGGTGTACACCTTCCACCATTACCACTCGACTGCGCATGAAGTGCTGGGGTTCGCCGCCGGGTCCGCAGACCTGGTGCTGGGCGGCCCCGGCGGTCGCGAGGTCACGGTGCATGCCGGTGACGTATTGCTGCTGCCGACAGGAACCGGGCATTGCGAGCTTTCGAAGAGCGACGACTTCCTCGTCGTCGGCGCCTATCCACCCGGGCAGCAGTGGGACATCTGCCGAGCTGCGCCTGATCAGCAGGCGCACGATCGCATGGCCAGCCTGCCGTTTCCTCATCAGGATCCGGTGGAAGGCAATACCGGCGCGCTGCTGCAGCACTGGACGCGGCGAGGCTGACGCTTCTGCCCACGCGCGGCAGGTAGGATCGCCCGGGCTCGATTTGAATCTAAACAGGCATGCCAGAGCTGCCCGAAGTAGAAACGGTCGCGAGCGGCGTCCATGCACGCGTCGCCGGAGAACAGATCGTGTCGGCCTGGTTCAGCGCGAAGCCGGAGCCGTTCAAAACGCCGCCGCCGGCGATGGCCGAAGGGCTGTGCGGCCGCACGATCGCAAGGGTGCGTCGCGTCGGCAAGCATATTGTGGTCGATCTTGTGGACGCCGCGGGCACTCTCGAAGCCGAGTGGATCGTGCACCTTGGCATGACGGGCCGTCTGCTGGTGTCGCAGGCGGACGTGCCGGTACCCCTGCATACGCACGCCCAGCTGTTGCTGTCGTCCGGCCGCGAGCTTCGCTTCGTCGACGCCCGGCGTTTTGGGCGGCTGGCACTTCGCACCCTGGTGGATACGAAGCGCTTCACCGGCCCTGGCGCCGAGCCGCTGCAGATTGGCGAAGCAGAGTTTGCGGCGCTTTTTCAAGGCCGCAAGCTGGCCATCAAGGCTGCCCTGCTCAACCAGTCGCTGCTGCACGGTGTGGGCAATATCTATGCCGATGAGAGTCTCCATCGGGCTGGCATCCGGCCCTCGCTGGCTGCGGGTAAGGTTTCGCGGCCGCGCTTGCGCCGCCTCCATGCGGCACTGCAGGCTGTACTTCACAAAGCGATTGAGCTGGGTGGGTCTTCTGTCTCGGACTACGTCGACGCCGACGGGGTACGCGGCTTCTTCCAGCTGGAACACCGGGTGTATGGACGCACAGGGCTGCCGTGTCTCACGTGTGGGACGCTGATCCGGCGCACGATCATCGGCGGCCGAAGCACCCATAGCTGCGCCACGTGCCAGCGATGAGGGGTGGATCTACAGATTTTCAGCGAAAATGCTCCCACTCCCTACAGATTCGTGGATATTTGCATCAAGCGAATCGCCAAGCGCCTCATTTTAAAGGGACCTATGTCCGGCATAAAAATTGCTTATACATAGAGAAGAATGTGAGGGTTGCGGCAACGACCGTCTGCCCCCGTTCTGCCAGAAATCCGCGGCAGGTGCCCATGCAAGACTCCGGGCCGCTCGATGGAAGGACGCAGCAGGCAGGATGGAATAACTACCTTCCTAGCGATGCTGGAACAACTCAGGAGGCCAGTGACTGGCCATTGCAGAAGGACCGCCCTCAGCGGTCCTTCTGCTGTTTGCAGGTGACTAAAGGTAGGAGGCGGCACGCCCGACGCTTGACTTGCGCTTGCAGAGCCGGAAGCTCTCAAGGTAATATCGGGTTAATCCAATGGCTGCGGCTGATGCGGTATCGCTCGCTGATAGCGAATCGGGTTCTCAACTGCCCGACTGATTCTGTACCCGGGAAAAACACATTCGGGACTATGTAGTAGCAGAAGAACGAAGCGGGCTCCTGCTCAACGGGCAGCAATCGCCTGTTTCGAGAACCAGCCTCTATACCCCTGGTCGAGTTGGGACGCATGCTCCCTGGAAGTTGCGCAGTCTACGTGTCCTGTCCAAACTCCGGTTGCAGATGTCGCTTACTGCG
>CAXTEW010000342.1:0-2779 GCA_964243175.1 uncultured Acidobacteriaceae bacterium | reverse complement strand
TCTGCTGCTGCAGGGCAGGTGGGGCGGTACTGAGGACGGCAATCGCGGACAGGCCGGGCTCAGGAAGCAGGATCCGTTGCGCAGCCCCCAGCGTGAAGCTGTTCACGGTGGGAGGGTTTGCGTTCGCGGGGAGGGTCGTCTGCTGAATCTGATTGGGGGCCAGCGCAGTGGGACTGGAGGCGTTCTGAACGTCCGTGAGCAGGTTCTGATTATTGATCGCGATGGCCTGCCCGGTGCTCACCTGGTAGGCCAGATAAATCGGGTTGGCGATGATGGGCTGGGTGGCGACGACAGTATCGCCCGAAAAATCGATGAGGCTGATCAGGCCAGCGGCGGTGGCGCTGGGGCTGGAGATGACGATGGCGTACTTCTGCGGCTGAGCGGCAGGTCCAACGGGGTTCACCGCGCTGACGACGGGACGATACTGCTGTTGACAGCCAACAGCGACCAGGGCCGCCAGGCCAGCTACTGCCATTCCTGTCCGGCGTACCCTGCTTACGGTACGCTTCCCTGCTCCCTGCCCTGCCATGTCGAAACCGTCTTGCAAACCTGCTCCCACGCCGGGTGTTTTGCTCCCCGGATACCGCTTCGATTGTACCCGACCGGGGCGGTTGGGCCGCATGGCACCCGGCCACAGTGGCGTCGCGAGCATCCTAAGCTCGCATGAACGAGTCGGAGACGATCCTTGCAATGTTGCGGCGCAAGCCGGATGGAGAGTTGCCGACGCTTGCCGTCGTTGGCCTGTCTGATGACCCGAGCCGACCGAGTTACTCCGTGTCTGCATACATGCAGAGGGCGGGTTACCGGGTCCTGCCGGTGAACCCGGCGATCACTGAGGTGCTGGGCGAGCGTTGCTACCCGAGTCTGCGTGAGCTGCCGGTACAGCCTGACGTGGTGAACGTGTTTCGGTTACCGCGGTTCATTCCCGCGATTGTCGAGGAGATGCTCACCCTGGGTTTGCCGCGGTTGTGGGTCCAGTTGGGGATTATGCATGAGGGTGCGGCGGCAACGGCGGAGGCGGCGGGAGTTCATGTGGTCATGGACCGCTGCATCCTCATCGAACACCGGCGCTTGCAGGCAAGGGGCGAGCTGAACTACCGGTAACCGCGACTCTGCGACCAACTGGGCAGGGGCGGAGTCCTACAATGTACTATGCGCCTCCACCCGATCCTACGTGCGTCCATCCAACCTCCTGCCTTCCTGCTTGCGCTCTTGGTCGCCGTGCTTGGGTCGATGCCAGCGACCGCGCAGCTGGTGGAGGTTGGCGATGGCGGGCCGGGCCCGGTGAAGGCACCGCATTTGACCGCCGAGATGACGTCACTGCGGCCGCAGATCGCCGCTGGCGGTGCTGTGGAAGCCGGGCTCATCATGACACTCGAAGAGCACTGGCACGTGTACTGGTCCAACGCTGGAGATTCGGGCGAGCCACCGAAGATCACCTGGACGCTGCCGAAGGGCATCACGGCAGATCCCATGCAGTTTCCGCCACCACAGCGATTGCCGCTGGGGCCGTTAATGGACTTTGGGTATGAGGGCCAGGCTGCGTTTCCGATTCTGCTGCATGCGACCAAGGACTTGAAACCCGGCAAGATACACCTGGATGCGAAGGTAAGCTGGCTGGTGTGCGCGGCACAGTGCCTGCCCGGCAAGGCGCACATGGGATTGGATCTGGACGTGGTGTCGGGGCCTCTAGCAGATCCGCCGCTGGTGGGCGCGTTAGGGGCGGCGATCAAGAGCCTACCCGAACCTCTGCCAGCAGAGATGCATGCGAGCGCCATAGCCGATGCGAAGTCGATCGGCATCACGCTGCATACCGGCGACAAGGAAACCGGCGCGCAAATCTATCCCTTTGAGCAGAACCAGATCAGCAATGCTGCGCCTGAGGGTGTAGAGCCGCTCAAAGATGGCGCGCGGGTGGTGCTGGCGCGTGATCCAAGTGCCACGGCTGCCCCAACGAGCTTTCATGGCTTGGTGGAGCTGAATGGCGGGCAGAGCTATGAATTCACGGCACCGGTGTCCGCAGGTGCTGTAGCCGCCGCGCCAGAGGCAGGGTCGAAGGGCGGTGCGGTGGCGCCGTCTACACCAGACGTGACGCTCCTGGGCGAGTTGGCGCTGGCGTTCGGCGGTGGTTTACTGCTGAATCTTATGCCGTGCGTGTTTCCGGTGCTGTTCCTGAAGGGGCTGGCGTTGGTGCACTCATCGGGCGAAGAGAAGCGGCGGCAGCGCATGCACGGGTTCGTCTACACGCTCGGCATTCTGGTGTCGTTCTGGGCGGTGGTGGGCGTACTCCTGCTGCTACGCGCAGGGGGACGGCAGGTGGGCTGGGGATTCCAGATGCAGTCGCCTGGATTCGTGGCAGTGCTGGCATCACTGGTGTTCTTCCTGGGTCTCTCACTGGCCGGGCAGTTTGAGATTGGCCTGTCGCTGACCAGCGCAGGTGGTGGACTGGCGCAGAAGCAGGGCTTTGCGGGCAGCTTCTTCACCGGCGTACTCGCTACCGTGGTAGCGACGCCGTGCATGGGTCCGCTACTGGGCGCGGCTGTCGGTTTTGCGCTTTCGCAGCCTGTAGCGCTGACGTTCCTCGTCTTTACAACTTTGGCGCTGGGGCTGGCGATGCCGTACCTCCTGTTGACACTGCAACCGCAGTGGACGGCGATTCTCCCCAAGCCCGGCGCCTGGATGGAGACGCTGAAGCAGCTGACCGCAGTGCCCCTGTTTGCGACTGCAATCTGGTTGGCGTGGGTGTATGGGCAGCTGTTCGGGGCGGATGGTATCAACC
>CAXTEW010000341.1:0-2793 GCA_964243175.1 uncultured Acidobacteriaceae bacterium | reverse complement strand
CATCCGGGTACGCGGCGCGGTTAAGCACCGGTGCATTGCCAAAGCGAAAGCCGTAGCTCTCGATCAGTACCTGTGGCGGCCGGCCGTAAATGTTATGCGCAAAGGTTTGCTCAAAGGGGGCCGGCGGATTGCTCAACTCGCTTTCCAGGTCCCGCCCATACTGAAAGGTCAGTTCGTTCAGCAGGTTGGCGGAAAGAAAGTAATTCCAGCGTGCGATGATCACGTCATTCGCCACGACAGCGTTGCCGAAGGAGTTGCTCCCGTAGGTAGCGGAGGGCGATGTTTGCACGCCATTCGGAGAGTTCCAGCGCATATCGTTCCACTGCAGCGTTGCATGCGCGCGGTCACTGATCTGCCAGTCAAGCTTGGGGAAGTAAGTCGTTTCGTCTGCGCTGCGCGGTACGCTGCCGAGCAGGGAAGCCAGGCCGGTCAACACACCGTCGTACGCAAGCAGTGCCTGTGCCGGTAGTACGTCGAGCCTCGCGGCTATCGTCTGGATGGATTGCTGGGTCGGCGCACCGAAGAGCTTCGCCGCGTTGCTTGCCCGCGCAATCCCAGGGAAATCCCTGTGATACCGGTCATACGTGAATATGCCGAAAAGCTTGTCTCGTAGCAGCGGTCCACCGATCGAGCCACCAGCCTGCGTGATGGTGTTCTGCAGGCGCACCGCAGGTGTCATCGTGGCGGCCGTGGCTCCGGCATCCACAGTAGCCGTCGTCGCAAAGGCGTTTGCCGCACCCCACGCACTGTTCCTGTCGTAATAGAACAGCTCCCCGTGGACCGCGTTGCCGCCACTCCGCGTCACCGTGTTAACGACGCCACCAGCGGCCCTGCCATATTCGGCGCCATAGTTTGACGCATTGACCTGGAACTCCTCGATCGCTGCCTCGGAATTCGAGTAAGCCACCGTTGTGCGTCCACGCTCTTCTGAGAAAAATGCCTGGTTGTTGTCCGTGCCATCGACCGTGTTGTTGTTCAGCAGCGCGCCAATGCCACGAAACGACAACAGTCCGTTTGCCTCCGCATCCGGCGTCACGGCCGGCGTCAGCAACGCGAAATCTGACCATCGCCGACTGCTGGAAGGGAAGTTGTCAATGGCTGCCGAGTCCAGCGTCGTGCTGAGTGCCGCCGTCGTGCTGTCGACTACGGGAGCCACGTCGGCTACGCGGACAATGGTCGTCACCACGCCCGCTTGCAGGGTCGCACGGAGCGTAGTCACCGTCCCAACCGCTACCGTTGCCTGCGCTTCCCACGTCGCAAAGGATGCGGCGCTGGCACGCAGGACGTAAGTCGCTGGCGTCAGTGCTTCAAAGTAGAACAAGCCCTCGCGGTCGGAGCTGGCAGTACGCACAGTACCCGTCGCCAAGTCGGTTAGCGTCAGCGAGCCCCCGGCAACAGCAGTGCCGGCTGCATCGAGCAGCGCTCCTTCCAGTGCGCCGCGGTCCGATGCTTGCGCGTTGGCGGCGCCGCCGGCCGCAGCAGCCCAGAGCATGGTGCTGGTAACAAGACTTACGATCATGCAGCGTATCGTCAAAACGCAGGCTCCCCGGTGTGCATCGAGCACAGTCCAGGGGAACTAACAAGGCGAATCAGGAAGCGACACGCGCAGGCTGTGCGTTGATCGCTACGTGGCGAAGACGCGGAACAGACCGTGACTGCGGCACCATGGAAGCGTGCGAGCAGCAGCGAGGGCGACAGATCAGTCGGATAAGTGCCCTGAGCATATCCGAATTAGTTAGACTGGAAGGACAAATGTTTATCGATGAAACGCGAATTCGTATCAAAGCCGGTGACGGCGGTAATGGATGCATGGCTTTCCGGCGTGAGAAGTTCGTCCCCAAGGGCGGTCCCTCGGGCGGTGATGGTGGCCGCGGCGGCGATGTTGTCATGGAGTCAAGTCAGCAGCACAACACCCTGGTCCACTTCCGTTACAACCCGGAGCACAAGGCGGAGCGTGGCCGCCATGGCGAAGGCTCGAACTGTTCTGGTCGCGACGGCGCAGACGTTGTCCTGAAGGTGCCAGTGGGCACCTCTGTTTTCAATGAGCAGACCGGGGAGCTGATCCACGATTTTCGTGAAGCACGCGAGCGCATCGTCGTCGCGCATGGCGGACGCGGCGGTCGCGGCAACCAGCATTTCGCCACACCCACCCACCAGGCGCCGCGGGAGCACGAACTCGGCTTCGTCGGCGAGGAGTTTGAGCTGCGCCTCGAGCTCAAGCTGCTGGCCGACGTTGGCCTGGTTGGCTATCCCAACGCCGGCAAATCGACCCTGATCGCCCGGATCTCGGCAGCCAAGCCCAAGATCGCCGACTATCCGTTCACTACCCTTGAGCCGAATCTGGGCGTCGTCACCGTCGGTGAGGCGCCCCATGAGGAAAGCTACGTCGTCGCCGACATTCCGGGGCTGATCGAGGGCGCACACCTCGGCGCCGGACTCGGGGTCCAGTTTCTGCGCCATATCGAACGCACCGGGGTCCTGATCCACCTGGTCGACGTTTCCGACAGTAGTGGTCGCGAAGACCCTGTGGAAGACTTCAAGGTCATCACGGAAGAGCTGCGTGCCTTCGGTCACGCCCTTCCGGATAAGCCTGTTCTTGTTGTGGCGTCCAAGGCCGATGTCGCGAATCCAGACAAGTTAAAGAAGCTCCAGGCGATGGCCAAACGGCGCAAGTTGCCCTTTTTCCCCATCTCCTCAGTCAGCGGGCAAGGGGTAGACGCCCTTCGGTATGCCATGGCGGAGTATGTTCGGGCACACCGAATCGAGCAGGTCTCGGCAGCAGCGGAACTCGCT
>CAXTEW010000340.1:0-2815 GCA_964243175.1 uncultured Acidobacteriaceae bacterium | reverse complement strand
TGAGTGCGACAGGTGCGGTCCTGGGCGGGAAGCAGGTGTTCGCATCACACGCCTGGTAGCGCAGGGCCGCGTTCAGCATCTGCGCCCCGGGCTTGCTGGCGACCATGCGTGCGTGCAGCACCACATCGCCGGTATAGACGCTGAGCGTGTGGCCGGGGAATGCTTCCGAGGCGTACTCGGATCCATCGGGAAAGGTGACAGCCTGCACGTCAATCCCCGCCGGCTCGGCAACCACCAGCTCGGTGCGGATCAGCGACTTATCCAGCGGCGCGTGTGAGTTGATGTGTAAGCCGTCACGGACGCGAAAATGCAGCGAAACGTCGCGCGGTCTCCCGGCGGTCAACTCGACCTGCTCCGGATACTCATACTGCACCGGGTCTTGAGCCGCCGCCGGCTTTGCTCCAGCAGCCTGCCACGGCATTTGCTGCGATAGAACACTCCCGCCGGCGAGAAAGGCAGTGCCAACTGCGAGCAGCAGAAACGGGCTTGCTGGCAAGCTACGCGCCACTGCCAATCGCCTTCTTGATATCAGACTCCGCCTCATCCTTCGATCCAGCGCCAGTAATCACAGCGACGACCTTGCCTGTCCTGTCCACGTAGAACGACTGCGGCAGCAGGTCGATCCCGCCATACTGCTGTGTGATCATGTCCCCGCCCAGCAGCACGGGGTAGTTGATATGCAGCGCGTTCGCGGCTTTCACAATGGCAGCCTTTTGCTCGCTGGCCTTACCCTTTTCCGCGGTGTCCAGCTGGTCAGAGGAGACGCCGAGGATCTCAAAACCCTGCCCGGCATACTTGGTCTTCAAGGCGGCGAGCCAGGGGATTTCGTACTTGCAGGGACCACACCAGGTCGCCCAGAAGTTGACCAGGACCGGCCGGCCCTTGTAGCTGGCGAGCGAGACCTTGTGACCGCTGGTATCCAGCAACTCGAATGCCGGCGCGGGCTTGCCGAGCAGCGGGCTGGGCGGCATGGTCTGGGCCTCAGCATCCGGGTCGCCAGGCGCCGGCGTCGCGGCACCATCCGGGGTCAACACCAGTTGTTGGCCGGGCGGCGTCATGGCCGCAACCCGCTTCATCTGGCGGACATGGTAATTCGTGTATCCCGACCACACGATGAGTCCAAGCGCCACAACGACCACCAGAATGACCACTGTTCGACGAATCAAAGTCCGCTCCTTCGCCATACCTATTCCATTCTAGAGCGAGCGCCCGGCTTGCACCGGCTCCCCCGCAGTGGTTTGATGACGGTACGGCATGGGCACAAACACACCAGCAGAGCTTGTCCGCACCGAAGCAGCCGCCCTGTCTGCCCTGGCCGACCGGCTGGAAGGCGCCATGGCTGCGCCGTTTGAGCAGGCCGTCGCGCTGCTGCTGCAGTGTGGCGAGGGTCGCGGGCGGGTGGTCGTCACCGGCATGGGCAAGAGCGGCATCATCGCGCAGAAGATCGCCGCCACCCTTTCTTCCACCGGAAGCCCAGCGCTATTTCTTCATCCGGCCGAGGCCGTGCACGGCGACATCGGCATGCTGGCGCCGGGCGACGCCGTGCTGGCTCTCTCGGCCAGCGGCGAAACAGAAGAGCTGCTGCGGCTGCTCGCGACCATCAAGCGCGTCGGCGATGCGCTGATCACCTTCTGCTGCGATCTGCACTCCACCCTCGCACGAGCGAGCGATGTGGCGCTTGACTGTAGTGTGACGCGCCCTGGATTGCGCGGCAGCATGCACGACGACGGCATGTACGGACTCGACCTGGCGCCGACCGCCTCGACTACAACCATGCTGGCCCTGGGTGATGCGCTGGCGATCGCTGTTTCCCTGCGCAAGGGCTTCAAAGCAGAGGACTTCGCGCGCCTGCACCCGGGCGGCCGCCTGGGCAAGCAGCTGGCGCCGGTACGCGCGCTGATGCATACCGGGGACCGCGTCCCCGCTGTGAGTCTGCACACGCCGATGAGCGAGGTCATCTACGAGATGACGCGCAAGAGCCTGGGCATGACCGTGGTTCTCGATAATGCGGGGCGGCTCGCCGGGGTGGTCAGCGACGGCGACCTGCGGCGCCTGCTCGTCGCGCACGGGGGCAATGCGCTCGCGATGACCGCCGGCGCGGTCATGCATCGCGAGCCGTGGACCATTGGCGCAGACGAGCTTGCCGCGCGGGCGCTGGCCGAGATGGAGCGGCACCGGATCACGTCTTTAGTCGTGACGGACCAGGGCGGCGAGCTGCAAGGCGTGCTTCACCTGCATGCGCTTTGGGGCATCGGGCTGGTTTAGATTTGCCTGGACACAAGGCAAGACCGCCTGTGCGGTTTGCAGCCACTTCGTGGCGGGTGTTCTCTAGATGCCGGAAAGACGTAGACTAAGTTAGTCCATTCGGGGGCTGCTATGGAATTCACGGTGCACGAGGCGAAGACACATTTCTCGAAGCTGCTGGCGGCTGTCGCCGAAGGGCAGGAAGTCATCATCACGTCGGGTCGCGAGCGGAAGCAGGTCGCGAAGGTGGTTCCCGTGGTCGCCTCGGCATCGAAGCGGTTGGGCTTCGCCAAGGATTGGCCGGAACTGGGCCCAGAGTTCTGGGAGCCTTTGCCAGAAGACGAGTTGCGGCTGTGGAACGGGGAAGGTGATTGAGGTACCTGCTGGACACTCATACGATCCTGTGGGCCGCGCGGAACCAGGGTCAGCTATCGCAAGTCGTCGAGTCCCTGCTGCAGGATCCTGAACATTCGTTTCACGTCTCGGCCGCCTCGGCTTGGGAGATCGCAACGAAAGTCAGCCTGGGCAAGCTCAAAGATGCGGACGACATCCTGACCCGTTTCGAGGTCCG
>CAXTEW010000339.1:0-2838 GCA_964243175.1 uncultured Acidobacteriaceae bacterium | reverse complement strand
TGCGCGCGCATCGTCCAGCGTTCCTTGAGATCAAGAAAGGGACCCTCAAAGAACCGCAGGCTCAGCCAAGCCAGCAGAATCGTGCCCGTCAGCGCGAGAGCAGCGGTTGCGGCTTCCTCCGGCAGGTTGTCGACCGCGAGCGTCGCGAAGCCGCTGTGCGTGACTATGTGCACGTAAAGATCGTGCGGAATGTCGTGGAAAACATACGCTCCATAGGTCAGCCGCCCCAACCAGCGCATGGGGCGCCTGCTCAGCAGCCGAGACACCAGGCCCGCAGGCAGCAGCGCACAGACAATCAGCGCGGCGGAGTACAGGTTTACGAACTCCAGGCCACCCGTGAAGCTCCAGCGCGGGTAGCTGCCCGGCAGGATCCGCCACCCATGTACAACGAAGAGCAGGTACGCAGCCAGCGCCGCAGTTCCCAGCCCCGCGACGCCCCGCGCTATGCGCACAAGGGCAGCACGCGCCGGTCCGCGCCACAGCAGGGCCACCAATCCGCCGAGAAGCAGCGCATCCAGTTGCGCCGGCGTGGCGCGGTAAAGCAACTCATTGCCCACCATCCAGCCGGGTGCCCGGGCCTGCAGCCCCAGGCGCAGAAGCGGGCCCAGGATCACGGCGGTGGTACACAGGGCAATCAGCTTGCGGCGGTCACGCACCAGAAAAACGAGGAAGGGCCAGAAAAGGTAGAACTGCTCCTCCACGCACAACGACCAGAGATGGCCCAGATACAGCTCACTGCGTGGGAAGAGCTGGCTGGTGAGGTGCGCATCTGCCGCGTACTCGAGTCGGGATCGCCAGAAGGCAGCTGACGGGGAAAGGAACCGCAGAAAGTTGCCGACGTACAGCGGCCATGCCAGCCAGTACGCGTTCCATCGCCAGCGCACAAAGGGTTCTGCCAGCAGCAGAAGCGCAAATACACCGTAGTAGAGCGGAAAGATCCGCAGCGTGCGCCGTACATAGAAGTTGCGTACACGATGGGGATCCTGCTGCGAGTCGTACAGGATGCCCGTGATCAGGAATCCGGAGAGCACAAAGAACACATTGACCCCGGTCCACCCCCAGGCCAGCGACAGGTAGTGCTGGCCGAACACCATCAGGAACGCCACCGCGCGCAGCCCGTCCAGAGCAGGGAAAAACACGCGGTTCTCCGGCTCTGTGTGCGCCGTGTTCCCCGTAGGCGGGAGATCGTTCCTCACTCAAACATCCGTTTCTGGAGTCCGCAGTCCTCTCGGCGCAGCGCCGCGATATGCGTTTCTTCCACGGTACTTCACCTGGGCGCGACGTCTCCCGCACACGGCTCGTAACAGGCGTCAGGCCTGCAAGTTCCGGGGATCCGCGACGATATAATCGGGAAGAAAGCTGATGACTGTCGCCCCGACCTTTACCGAAGCACAAGCCGCTGACACGCAAGCCGGATCATCTTCGACCGAAGCCGTGACGCTGCGCCGGGCGACAGCCGCTGACGCGCCCGCGCTGGCGCTCGTAGGGGCCGCTACCTTCCTTGAAGCTTTCACCTGGATGCTGCCGGGGCCGGACATCATCGCCCACGCCGCGCGCAACCATAAGGCCGAGGTGTACGCGACGTACCTCGATCACCCGGATACGCGCATTGCGCTGGCCGAGGTGGTGCCAGGCGGAGCCCCGGTGGGTTACGCGATGCTGGCATCGCCCGAGCTCCCCAGCTTCGATGTGCAGCCGAGTGACATCGAGCTGAAACGTATCTACCTGCTCTCCCGTTTCCGCTCTGCGGCTACACCCGTGCTGGGACCATCGGAAGACGGCGAGATGGTTCTTATGCCAGGTCTGCGTGCCGGGCAAGCCTTGATGAATTTCGCAGTGGATGAGGCCCGCGTCATGGGCCGCACCCGTCTGCTGCTTGGCACCCATGCCGGAAATGCGCAGGCCATCGCTTTCTATCGCAAAAACGGATTTGGGGAGGCCGGCACACGTACCTTTCAGGTGGGTTCGCAGATCTGTTCGGACCTCATCTTCGCAAGGTCGCTCGCCGGTTCTGTCTAGTGCCATGCGTCTGACCCGGCCTACCTTCGCACCCCGTCGCGCACCCGGCAACAACCGGCCCTCGCGTACGCCCACAACCGAGCCCGGCTTTACGAATGCAAATGGGCAGGCCGTTGAGCGCGCCACGGGGGCGCCGTCGGCGGCCCGGCCGGGCCAGTTCGTGTACGGTTTGCGCTGCGGGAAGTGCGGGCATACCTACGGCTGCAACGGGCTGGACATCAAGGATCGATGCTGCCCGTTCTGCCAGGGAGGTGTACCTGGCGAGGCAGTCCGGGAGCCCCAGCCGGGGCTATTCGACAGCCTCTTGCCGGAGTAGGATGCGGAGACCTGCCGATCCTCTATGGACAGAGTAGGCGGCGAAGGTAATATCTTCTAAATAGCAACAGAAGAACAATCCTAGGTGCCGACAGAGTTTTGAGCCGAATCATGAGCCGCAGGAACCGTTGGCTGATCGCCATTGTTCTTCTTTTTTTCACTTTGCTGGGGATAGCAAGGCACCTTCATAACTATGGCGAGGACCTTGCGTCTTCCTATGTCGGCTGCCGCCTGCTCGCGTCCGGGCAGGAGGACCATCTCTATAGTCGCAGTCCCGTCAACTTCAGCAAAGTCAACGATCCGGTCTGGGACAAAATGGCCCTCCAGACAGGCTTTGCTCCATTGGGCCTGCTGCACCCGTATGTGCAGACCCCCCTTTGGGCTTATTCCCTTGAGCCCGTTTGCACCCACATAAACTTCAGGGTGTTCTGTGACGCCTATATTGTCGTCTTTATGTTGTGTCTTACAGGGACGATTCTGCTGGTCGCCAGGTATTGGACACCG
>CAXTEW010000338.1:0-2840 GCA_964243175.1 uncultured Acidobacteriaceae bacterium | reverse complement strand
CAGAACGCCGCACGCTCCCCAGGTGAACGGCAGGTCGGCCAAGGCTTCGAGCGATACGCCGAGGTGGAATGCTGAGCGCCAGATCACGATCGCGGCCAGCGTCGTGCTGACTCCGAGGAGCGTCGCCCCGATCCGCGCGACATTACCGACATGGACCCGGTGGCTGCGAACCAGCATCGAGAGCAGCGCGCCATAAGCAAGAAAATCGAGAACAAAGGGCGTTTTGTAGTGGATATCGATGTGGCTGCTGACGTGGATGGCTGCCAGGCGCAGCAGCGGCTCCGCGATGACGACAGCCAGGAGAATGCGGAACAGGGTGCGCTCCCGCAGGTGGCGGACGCAGGTCGGCCACAGCAGGTAGAAGTGTTCCTCCACGGCAAGCGACCACAGTGAGCCGTACTCATCCAGGGGTGCGCCGAAAAGCCGGGAAAAGTTTGCCAGGAAAAGGAGCGCCGCGATGATGAAGCGGCCATCGACCACGTGCCAGAGCTTGAGCACGAGCAGGACAAGCACATACACGGGAAGAATGCGAAGAACGCGCCGTATGTAGAAGTTGACGTAGAAGTCGTCGCGTTCCCGCGCCTTGAACAGGAGCCCGGTGATCAGGAAGCCGGAAAGAACGAAGAAAACATTCACTCCGAAGCGTCCGCAGCCAATAAAAGCCTGGGCGAGCCTGCCCCAGAAGTCGCCGAGGTTAGCAATCCATGCGTAGCTGCCGAAACCATGGAAAAGGAGCACCATCAACACGGCAATGCCGCGAATGGAGTCGAGCGACGGCATGTGGCGAAGAATGAGAGAGCGCTGCGGAAGGGTGTGCGCGGCAGGGATCGCCATAGAGCCTCGGCTTGAAGTCGGCTCGTCGCAGCCTCGCATCATTATCTCCGGAACAAAGAGAAAGCGGGATAGCTATCTCCTCGTTAAATCCCGGGCCGTATCGAAGAATGAAACTCCCTCGCGCTCACGCAGCCGTAGCCGGAGAGCCCGCGGGACGGGCGGGCCCACTGGCTATCGCGATGACGCCCTATGCGTCCGCGTGCTCGAGCACTTCTTCCCTGACGGAATTGTCCAGGATCACTTCGACCGTGTCCTTCGGAAGAGCCACCGCCAGTACATCTTCTATCCGCTTTGCATAGTGGATCGTTACCCCTTCGGTCTGCGCCGGGAGCAGGTCTTCTTCCACATTCTGGCGGACATCAGCTGGGAGAATGACATGTTTGACCCCGGCGCGCTTGGCAGCAAGGAACTTCTCCTTGATGCCGCCGACCGGAAGCACATTTCCGGAAAGCGTGATCTCTCCTGTCATTGCCACCAGGGGATGCACCGGACGGTCGGTGAGCAGCGAAACAAGCGCCGTCGCCATGGTGACGCCGGCTGATGGGCCATCCTTGGGGATAGCACCGGCAGGCACGTGGATGTGCAAATCGATCTCCCGGGTAAAGTCCTCATCGAGACCCAGGGAAACGGCATTGGAACGGACCCAGGTCAGCGCTGCCTGCATGGACTCCTGCATGACCTCGCCGATTTGCCCCGTCATGGTAAAGCCGCCCTTACCCTTCATGCGATTGGCTTCGATAAAGAGAACGTCGCCTCCGGCCGGGGTCCAGGCTAGACCCACGGCGACACCTGGCCGCGTGGTGCGCTCCGCCAGCTCCGTGTCGACGCGAACCTTGATGCCCCCGAGGAATTCCTGCACCACCTCGCGCGTCACCGTGAGCTTGTCGGTCTTGCCTTCGGCCAGGCGCCTCGCCTGCTTGCGGCACACCGTCCCGACCAGCTGTTCCAGCCGGCGGACACCCGCTTCGCGTGTGTAGTGCCGGACGATGAACGAGACGGCGTCCTCGCTGAAGTCGATCTGCTCCGGGGTCAGGCCATTCTCCTTGACCTGCCGCGGAACAAGGTAGCGGAACGCGATGTGCCGCTTCTCCTCCTCGGAGTAGCCGGACAGCTCGATGATCTCCATGCGATCCCGCAGTGGCTCGGGAATGGTATCGAGCTGGTTCGCTGTACAGATGAACAGCACCTTCGAGAGGTCAAAGGGCTGGTCCAGGTAGTTATCCCGGAAGGTCGCGTTCTGCTCCGGATCAAGTGTCTCGAGCAGTGCGGCGGACGGGTCGCCACGGAAGTCACGCCCCAGCTTATCGATCTCATCGAGCAGCAGCACGGGATCGTTGGTGCCAGCCCGCTTGATGTTCTGGATAATCTGGCCAGGCAGTGCGCCGATATACGTGCGGCGATGCCCGCGGATCTCGGCTTCATCATGCATGCCGCCCAGGGACAACCGCTGGAACTTGCGGCCGAGCGAGCGGGCTATCGAGCGGCCAAGCGAGGTCTTGCCGACGCCCGGCGGTCCGACGAAGCAAAGAATCGGGCCCTTCATATCCGGCTTCAGCCGGCGGACGGAAAGATAGTCGAGGATACGATCCTTGACCTTGCGCAGTTCATAGTGATCCTCATCGAGGACCTCCTTGGCCGCGGCTATGTCGATCTCGCCACCCGTACTCTTTGCCCACGGCAGCACCGCGAGCCACTCAATATAGTTGCGCGTCAGGGAGTAGTCAGCAGCCATCGGCGACATCCGGCTGAGGCGGTTCAGTTCCTTCAGCGCTTCCTTCTTGGTGTCCTCCGGCATGCCTGCGGCTTCTATCTTCTCGCGCAGCTCCTCGATATCGCGCTGGCCCTCGTCACCCTCCCCGAGCTCCTTCTGGATCGCCTTCATCTGCTCACGCAGGTAGTAGTCGCGCTGCGACTGCTGTACCTGGTCCTGTACTTCGGACTGGATCTTGGTACGCAGCGACTGCACCTCGACTTCCTTGGCAAGGTGCTTGTTCACGCGTTCCAGG
>CAXTEW010000337.1:0-2843 GCA_964243175.1 uncultured Acidobacteriaceae bacterium | reverse complement strand
GACAGCTGACTCTGACTCAGCATATCGGAGTTCGAATCTCTGGGGGGCAACCAACTTCCTTTCAGCAAGTTACGAGCTTTCAGCCTTCGATAAGAAACGGGCTTGTGCCGCATTTTGTGACGCTGCTTATTTCCGCCTGAGCCGAGCGAGAGATTTGGGAAGTCAGACAGCTTACTCCTCCCGTAACACCTCCAGGGGTTTCTGACCCAGGATCCGGAAGCTCGCGATCCAGCCGGTGATGACTGCCAGCGCTGCGGTCAGCAGCACACCCGTCGTATTTGCCACTGCGTCTGGCACAAATGGCACATCGGCGACATGCAGCAGCAACCGTGACAGCCCGTTCGCGAACAATGCTCCGGTCAGTCCGGCGAGCAGCCCCAGCACGACAAACTCGATCGAGAACACGCCTGCGATCCGGGGCCGGGTCGCGCCCAGTGTCTTGAGCACGACCACTTCGCGCACGCGCCGGAAGCGAGTGCTCGCAATGCTCGACGCCAGGATCACCATGCCGGACAGGATGGAGAAGCCGGCGAGGAAGCGGATCACCAGCGTGATCTGCCCGACCACCTGCTGGATGGTGTCGAGGATGTCGGCGATGTTGATCGCAGTGACGGTGGGGTATTTCGCGAAGAGCGCTCGCTGGAGTTCGCCGATGCCGCGTGGAGCCATATGCATGGCCGCATACCAGACGACTGGGAGGCCGTGGAGTTGCGCAGGCGCGAAGATAAACTCGCTGCGACTGGAGATATGCTGACCGTCAACCTTGTAGATCGCGCTTACGGTGGAGGTGAACTTCTGCCCATCCGACGAGAAGCCGATCTGCGAGCCGACATGCAGGTGAAGTCTCTGCGCAATCCGGTCGATCACGGCGACCGAGTGGGCATCGCTGCTGCCCCACCAGGCGCCTTTCTCCAGCTTAATGCCAGCCGGCGGCTGCTCGCTCCAGGTAAAGGAGAGCGTGCGGCGCAGATGCATGGGGTACTGCTTGCGGTCGAGCTGCTGGACCGGGGTGCCCTCGAGCGTGTCGAGACTGCCGGTAAGGATCGGTAATGCCTCGAAGTTGTTCTCGGCTCCCGGCTGAGCTAATACTGTCTGGCGCACGCCATCCAGTTCGCTCGACGCGATGTCGATCAGGAAGACGTTGGGGATGTTGCTAGCCATGGCGGAGTGCATGCGTTCGACGATCGAGCGCTGCATCAGGAAGACGCTGAGGATCAGCATGACGCCGACGCCGAGCGCGGCCAGCACGGCAGCGGACTGGTTGCCGGGCCGGTACAGGTTCGCCAGGCCGTGGCGCAGGGTTGATGGCATGCTGAGCCGGGTCTTGTCGAGCGCGGCGCGCAGTACCCGCAGCAGGCCGGATGCGAGCAGCAGCAGGATTAGCAGCGAGATGGCGAGAGACCCGGCAAACCAGCTGCCACCCTTCCAGGAGTCTGAAAGGAGCGCCGCGATGACTGCGAGCGCCAGCACGATGACCACTGAGGCGATGACCTGGATCCAGCCGTCGCGCAGCTTTTTCACAAACGAGCGAAAACGCTGGCCGTCTTCCGGTGTCTCGACCAGCCGGCGCAGTACGACACTCGGCCGGATGTTGCGCACCTCGAGCAGCGGCGGCAGGGAGAAAAGCATGGTTGTGAGGATGCCGGTCGAGAAGGCCCCCAGAACTGGCAGCCAGGGCAGGCGCAGCGGCGGGCGAATAGGAAGCAGCGAGCCGAGAACGCTGGGTAGCGCCCACTCGACACCGACGCCGAGGACCACGCCGAGCAGCGCGCCGGCACAGCCGAGCAGCAGGGTCTGCAGCACATAGATCCGCAGGATGTCGGCAGACCGCGCGCCCATGGACTTCATGATGGCGATGCCATCGATCCTTTGCTGCAGGTGGGCGCGCATGGCCATGGCCACGCCGATGGCGCCAAGCACCATGGCAACCAGGCAGATAAGGCTCAGCAGCCCGCGTGCCTCATCCAGGCCCTCGGTCAGCTCGGGCGAACCTTCGCGGAAGTCAGCGACCTGTGCCTCAGGCAGCGCATGCTCCAGCGCAGCACGGACGTGCCCGATCGGCGCGTCGAGAGGCAGGCGGAAGAGGAAGCGCTCGGTCGACCGGCTCCCTGGCTGCAACAGGCCGATTGCCTCGACGGCATGCCGCGTCATCATGACGCGTGGGCCGATGCCGACGCCCGCCGTCAAGC
This sequence comes from uncultured Acidobacteriaceae bacterium, assembly GCA_964243175.1. Classification (GTDB taxonomy): domain Bacteria; phylum Acidobacteriota; class Terriglobia; order Terriglobales; family Acidobacteriaceae; genus EB88. The sequence goes on along the minus strand of CAXTEW010000337.1, from coordinate 654 downwards.
GGTCGGGCTCCTTCAGGATGAGGCCGGCGATCCGGAATGGCTGGCCTCCAATCCGCAGATCGGCCCCCACCTGGGTGTGCAGCCGCACCAGCAGCGATTCATCGACTACGACCGAGTGGTCGCCGATAGCGGCTGCGAGTGGCTGCGCAGGCTGCAGCCTGAGCGTGCCATAAAACGGGTACACGGCGGGGTCAACGACCTTGAGCGAGACCAGCAGCGGCACGGGATCGCCGGCAACCCCGGCCATTGAGGCCATCTCGGTTACCTGCGTCATCTGGGCCTCGTTGATCGTGGCGAAGGTGCGAAGCTGCATCTGCTCTTCCGGCCTGAGCTCGCGACTGATGCGGGCAGACAGGTCAGCAGCGAGGATGGAACGGGCCTGGCCCAGCAGGGTCGTGCTGAAGGAGTCGGCGAAGCCGCGTACGCCGGTCAGCGCACCTACCCCGATCGCTACGGACAGGATGACGAAAACGAACTTCACGCGGGCGAACAGAAGTTCCCGCGTGGCAATGCGAAGGGCTGTGCCCCAGGGCAGGGCCGGCTTGGTTGCGTCAGCCATCTATGCCTGCCCCATGGCGACCGTGCTGAGCGGCGCTTCCGCACCATTCACCAGCGCATCCTCGACGATCTGGCCGTCGCGCAGTACGATGCGGC
>CAXTEW010000336.1:0-2843 GCA_964243175.1 uncultured Acidobacteriaceae bacterium | reverse complement strand
AAAGGCTGCGGGCCTGGTAAAAAGTACCCGGTCCTGCCAGCCTTCCCATCCTCCAGGATGCGGCTCACACGCAGCCTGCCACGCCATCTCTTGCTGCTCTCCGTCTAAACCCTTGCGATTGAGCGCTTCCGCGCGGCGTTGGCCGGCCTGCAGAGAGCCACAGGTGTTTGGCATCCGAGATGCAACCTTGTCTATCGAAAAGCTCTCCCCAGTAGTAAGAACGGTTTCAATGAATGAGGCAATCGTTATGAAGATCAGCAAGAGTGCAGTCCAGGCGAGCGCAGCTTTGCTGCTTGCCGCGTCGATGGGGCTCCCAGCCGTCGCGCAGAATACCTCGAACCCGACCAGCACCCAGGGCGCCGCGAGCCAGACCGCTGGCAACAACGGTATGAGTGCATCGGATAACAGCACCTACGCTACCGGATCGCCACTGCAGACGCAGTCGAAAGAGGGCTTCTGGGGGCATTTGAATCCATTTGCGCGCAAGAAGTGGGTGAAGCGGCAGCTGGATCCGGTAAAGGGCCGGCTGAATGAGCTCGATCAGCTCCAGGCAAAGAATGGCCGCGACATACAGGCGCTGGACGCCAAGACGGCGACCGGGATCCACCAGGCGCAGTCAACCGCGGACCAGGCAAGCCAGCTGGCGACGACGGCGAACACGACTGCCGGCCAGGCCCAGCAGACAGCGCAGCAGGCCAGCACCCAGACAAACCAGCTGAATACAACAGTGTCCGGTCTTGACCAGTATTCCAAGGTTTCGGATACAGAACTGCGCTTCCGGCCCGGTCAAACCATGTTGAACGCTCGCGCCAAGGAAGCACTGGACCAGGTCGCGACCCAGCTGCAGGGGCAGAAGGGATACGTCGTCGAGGTGTCGGGCTACTCGCACCTGCGTGGGCAGGCTGGCCTCACCAGCTCGCAACACATGTCGGACGCCGTGGTCCGCTACCTGGTGGAGCAGCACCAGATTCCCGTCTACAAAATTCACCAGATCGCGCTCGGCAATGCCAAGCTGCAGGATGGTGCGCAGGATGGCACGGCGGCTCCCGCAGTGAACGCGGTACGCGTGAGCGTGATGCAGAACAGTTTGGCGGCAACAGGCGGCAGCACACCAGCCGGGGCGAGCACAGCACCCGGTGCGGCCCCTGCAGGCGGACCCACCCAGTAAGCCCAGCGTCCGCCGCCGCGACAGGCTCTCGGCAAACGAGAGAACAAGGCAGATTGGCCCCTCCCCCGAGGGGCCGTTTTTTGTTTGGAGCAGGACCGCCTGCGCGGCTGGCGGCCACTACGTGGCTCCTGACTCTGGATGCTCGCTTCCCCGCAGATTGATGGTGCGGCATGGGGACGCCGCCACGCGAGTGGCCGCCAGCCGCGCAGGCGGTTTACGCTTCTCGCTTTGGCGCCAGGTCGTCCAGCGCAAGCAGCGTTTCCAGCAGCGGCTTCAACAAGTCGAGGCGGAGCGCATTCGCGCCGTCTGACTTCGCCTCCGCCGGATGGTCATGCACTTCGAGGAAGATGCCATCGATCCCGGCAGCCACGGCGGCGCGCGCGAGCAGCGGGATAAATTCCGGCTGCCCCCCGGAGACGCCATTCGCCGCGGAAGGCATTTGCACCGAGTGGGTGCCGTCGAAAACTACCGGGGCCAGTCGGCGCATGATGCCGAGCGAGCGCATATCGACGACCAGGTTGCCGTAGCCGAAGGTCGTGCCGCGCTCGGTCAGCGAGATGCGGTGATTGCCGGTGGTCTCGATTTTTCCGATGGCATGCGCCATGTCGCCGGGCGCGACAAACTGCCCTTTTTTGACATTGATGGCGCGGCCGGTCGCCCCGGCGGCGACCAGCAGGTCGGTCTGGCGGCAGAGAAACGCAGGGATCTGGAGCACGTCGGCGCCTTCTGCCGCGATCCCGCAATGCGACGGCTCATGCACATCCGTAAGCACGGGCAGACCAGTCGTTTCAGCGATGGTGCGCAGGATGCGCGTGCCTTCGCGCAGACCCGGGCCGCGGAAGCTGGACACCGAGGTGCGGTTGGCCTTGTCGTACGAGGCCTTGAAGATATACGGGATGCCAAGGTCGGCAGTGATGCGCTGGACGCTTTCGGCCATATGCCGCGCATGCGCTTCACTCTCGATGACACAGGGGCCGGCGATCAGGAACAGCTTGCCCGCGCCTACCGGGACTGCGCCGATTTTATATTCATCAATCACCGGTTTATTGGAACACATGGCAGCGAATAGCCGTCCGCAGGCAAGAAGCGGCCAACACCCATGCTTGTTGCGCACTCTTACGAGAGGAGGAAAAAACCATGGCGATCCAAACCACCCCGCATACCGAGTCGGGACAGAACCAGGGCTTTGAAGCGAGCGACGTTGAACCAGGCGTTTCTGCCGACGCGATTGGGCGGGAAGAAGATGCGGCAGGTCCGGGCGAGAATGACGGTGCGCAGACTGGCACCAATCGTGGCGCAGCGCACGCGCCAGGCGGCGGGCCGGAACACCACGTGAACTCGGGCCTGGAAACCGTGCTCGAGGGTTCGCTGAGCACGCGTGCTCCGGAAGGGCAAGGGCAGGGGATTACCGGTCGCTCGCAGAGCGAGGAAAGCGTTGGGCAGAAGAAGGTCGTTGCGGAACGGCCGGATGCGCAGTCGGCGATCAATCAGGGCAAGTAAGACCGGCTGCGCGCCTGGCGGTCACTTCGTGACGTGTACTTTGGGGGGGTTGTTTGGGGCGATCGGCTTTGCTTGTCGCCCGGGGCGCGGCTTTCTCTTCAGAGTCGCCCCTCCTCTGCTCGAGCCATGTCATAAGGGGGAGTCATCCTGAGCGTAGTCGAATGATCTGCTGTTT
>CAXTEW010000335.1:0-2853 GCA_964243175.1 uncultured Acidobacteriaceae bacterium | reverse complement strand
CTGGAGCCGACCGAGAAGAACATCAAGTTTCTCTACAACTTCGTCAAGATGCTCCTCACGAATGGCGGAGCCGTTCTTAGCCCTGAAGACGAAGACGCGGTGTTCAAAGAGGTGCAGGGCATGTACCTCATTGACCGAAAGATCCGCAGGCTTTCGAACCTGCTCCTGCCGAAGCACCTGAGCCGGTATCTCGCGAAGTGGATTGGGAAGGGCGTTTATAACGCGATCTTCGACAACGTAGAAGATTCGCTCAGCCTCTCGCGCATCCAGTGCTGGGATTTTGCAGGCGTGGCAAAGGACTACCCCGATCTCATCGAGCCCCTGATGGTTTGGCTGCTACGCCGGATCGATGACGTGGTGTACGACCCCAGGAACCTCGGCGTCCCCAAGCATGTCGTGATCGAGGAGATTTTCTCGAACATGAAGAACAAGCAACTGCTGGAGGGCGCACTGGCCAGCATCAAGCAAGTCCGCAAGAACCTCGGTGGCGTCACCCTCATCGGCCAGTCCGCAAACGACCTTGGGGAGAACGCGGACAGCATCGTCAACTCCTGCACCTCGTTCCTGCTGCTGCCAGACGCTACGTTCAACCGCGAGTTCTACGGCGAGCTGTTCAAGATGACCGAGCAGCAATTGAACCTCTTCGAGAGCCTCAGGCCGCGTGAGGGGCTTTTGATGCGCCGCGATGGAATTACCAAGGTCGTCACCTTGAACCTTGATCCTCGCAGCTACGCGATCTTTTCAACCAAGCCCAAAGACCGAGCCCGTCGTGGCCGCTTGATTGAGAAATGGGGATTGGAGGACGGCATCACTCGCTTCGTCGCGGGCGAAGACGCCGGAGACTCCCGAATTCAGCTTTAGAAGCGTGCCACCGCGACCACCAACCATCAGGGAGACCGACCTCATGAAGACGCCTTACCTTATCGCCGCAAGTGCAGTGTTCGCGGCCTCCGCCTACGTTATTCCGAACGCCCAGGCCCAGCAGAAAGCCCCCAGAACCGTCCAGGTGAGCACCACCACCGCGCCCCCGGTCATTCGGACCAGCCTTAACGAATCCACGCTCCTCGAGCTACCAGCCGAGGAGAAAGTTGCGACGGTGTTCGGCGGCAACACGGACGACTGGATTTTCAACGCCGGTCATGTCGCAAGCCGCTTCATCAGCGTGAAACCAAAAGCCGCGGCTGCAAAGAGCAGCACCAACGTCCACATCATTTCCGACCATGGCAACGACTACACCCTTGAACTCAGAGAAGTATCAGCAGACCAGGCCGGGGGCTTTGATTCGACCGTGTTCCTGGTGCAGACCGATCAAGACGCGCAGAAGAAGATGGCCGACGCTCCGGTGTTTGTCCCAGCCGCAGAGGTAAAGGAAAAGGAAGAACGGCTCGAAAGGGAAGTCGCCCAGGCTCAGGCGGCTGCCGCAGCCGACAAGAAGACTGCCGAGATGGCCCAGGAGAAGTACCAGAGCACCTACCCCAGCAACCTCCACTTTGATTACAGCTGGGACCAGGCGAAGGCCAGGACGCTGGGTGTGCGGCAAATCTGGGATGACGGAAAGTTCACCTACATCCAGGGCAAGTTCGAGGAACCCCCAGTGGTCTACGAGCTGAAGGACAAGAAGGGCTCGCTCATCAATTTCGATTTTGCGAACGGGCTCTACACCGTTCCCAAGCTCCTTCAGAACGGCTACGTAGCCATCGGCAAGTCGAAGGTCGAGTTCCACCGCCAGGAGGCCGACTAATGGGAACCGTCCCCGCAGTGCCGTCAGCCAAGCCACCCATCGGGAAGACCATGCCCATCGTTCTCGTGTTGACAGGTGCCGTGGCCCTCATCGGAGTTTCAACCGCCTACAACGTGGTCACCGGAGGCCACAAGAAGGATCCAGCCAAGAGCACCCTGCAATCCCGACCGGCGACCGCCGACACCCAGCAGGTTAGCAACTTCGAGAAGCAGCAGGCATTGATCCAGAAGAGTGACGCTGAGCATGCCCAACTCCAGCAGGCAGTCGCCGCCCTTCATGCCCAGGAGCAGGGAATGCAGGCGCAGGAGCAAGCCGCCATTCCGCCGCCTGAATCGGATACTACCGCGCCAATGACACCGGCCCAGAGCGCCGCGATCTATGGCACCAGCCCCAACGCCCCAAGGCAGACATCCGGTGAGTCCGAAGCTCGCGCCCAGGCGCGGCAACAGGCCGCAGAGCGCGCAAAGCGACGGTTGGACGCGTTGAACAGCGACACCGTAGCGGTCGATTTCCAGACGCACGATGCGAAAGGGGAGGGGCAATCACCCTCAGTCGCCGGGCCAAGCATAGTAGCAAGCCAGTCGATCACCGAGGCGGGGCCTGCTGCGCCGGAGGAAGGTTCCCGGGCCGAAGGAAAGAAAGACAAGGACCCGCTCGCGGCGTACGACTTCGATCAGTACGGCGGGAAGCTGTACCGGGTCTTTGAGGGCACAGTCCTTGAGGGCGTTATTACCAATCACGTGGACGGAGGCATGGCAGGGCCGGTTCTGCTCATGCTCACGACCGACTACTACTCGCACGACCGTCAGAACCTGCTTCTCCCTCAAGGGACCCGCCTGATCGGTTCCGTGACGGCGGTGGGGAGCCAACAGCAGCACAAGCTCGCAGTGGTGTTCCACCGCGCCGTCTGTCCAGACGGTTTCTCCATCGATATCGACAAATACGCGGGCCTCGATCCGATCGGCACCACCGGCCTCGCCACCAAGGTTGACCACGGCTATTTACAAGCGTTCGCCGCCGCCGCCGCTATCGGGGGCCTGGGAGGACTCGCGCAGATCGGCAACGACGGCAGCGTTCTAACAACCGATAGCCAGATCCGCAACGGCATCTCC
>CAXTEW010000334.1:0-2859 GCA_964243175.1 uncultured Acidobacteriaceae bacterium | reverse complement strand
TGTAGATATCGCGGCCTTCCACGTTGCCCATGAAGTGCAGAGGAAGCGTCTTCAGCAGGCCGAACGCATCGTTGGTGAGCTCGTTGCCCTTGCCTTCTTCTTCCCCGATAGAAAGCAGGCCCACGCGGGGCCGCGCCACCTTCAGCACAGTGCGTGCGTACAGCTCGCCCATCACGGCGAACTGGGCAAGGTTCTGTGGTTTGCAATCGACGTTGGCCCCGACATCAAGCAGCACACACGGTGTGCCGGCGGAGGTTGGCAGCACGGCAGCCAGCGCCGGGCGATCCACCCCGGGCAGCGCGCCGAGCACCATCTTGGCCGTCACCATGGCTGCGCCGGTATTGCCAGCAGTCACGAAGCCCGCCGCCCGACCCTCGCGCACCAGCTTCAGGCCGACGCGCATGGAGCTGTCCTTCTTGTTGCGAACCGCCTGGGCTGCCTTTTCGTCCATGGCGATGTGCTCGCTGGCATGGACAATCCCTATCGGCAGCTTTTCGCCGCCGAGTGCTTCACGAAGCAGCGGAGCAAGCCGGTCTTCCGGGCCGACCAGGAAAACCTGGACGCCCAGTTCGCGCGCAGCCTGGATGGCTCCGCAGATTTCAGGGTCGGGCGCCTTGTCGGCGCCCATGGCGTCGACGGCTATAGCAGTGGGCATGGGTGTGGGGGAGACGCTTACTGCGCTTCCTTGGTTTCGAGCACGTCCCGGCCCTTGTAGGTGCCGCACTTGGCACAGGCGTGGTGCGGCAGCTTGCGTTCATGGCAGTTCGGGCACTCGGAGACACCGGTAGCAGTGAGGAAGTCATGGGCGCGGCGCTTGGAAGAGCGGGCCTTGGAGTGGCGGCGTTTCGGATTAGGCACGTCAGGATCCTTTCAACAATCCAGCGTCCATCCCTCGCGCACACTCGCTGTCCCGGTCCGGGAAGCAGCAAGTCAGGCAGGATGGCCAGGCTGGCACAACGAAAATCGGGCGAAGCTCAGGAGATCTTGATCCGGCTGCGGAGATCCCCGAGAGCCGACCACCGCGGGTCTGCGGGTACTTCTTCGCAGGCGCAGGAGTCATTGTTCCGGTTTGCGCCACAGCGGGGGCAGATTCCCTTGCAATCCTCGCGGCAAAGCGTCCTTGCGGGCAGGGAAAGCAGCACCTGTTCGCGCAGGACGTCCTCAAGCATAAGACTGCCATCCTGATAATAGCCGATTTCGGTCTCGGACGCGCCGATCGAGTGCTCATGCTCGTCGGCGTCCACGCCCAGCGGCCGGAACAGGACGTCATACTGTCCCTGCAGCGGGTGGTCCACAGGATCGAGGCAGCGCGCGCAAGGCACCTCGAAAACACCTTCATAGGTACCGCGCAGCCGGATGTCCTGCACGATCTCCTTGGGCCCGCGATGCTCTTCCAGCAGCTCCGCCAGCCCGGCTGCCCGCATCGGGCCGCGCTGGGCCACATCGCTGCCGAAGTCGATGCCCTCCGGTGGAAACGTGGTGTCGTACTGGAGCGGTTCGCGCTCGAGATCGGTGACAGTAATCAGCATAGGGGCGCCTCGGGAATCGGTACCTTCCTAGCCTATGTCCCAGCCCGTCCCGGGTCAAACCGCCCCCGCGCAAGCGCTTTGCGGCGGCGCTATGCCTTCAGCTCTGTCTTCTTGATCACCTTGCCTTCAAAGTACGAGTTGTTTGCCATGTGGCAGGCGGCGGCCGCATGGTGGCCGAACACGACGTCCTCGACCGGCATTTTCCGCGAGCGCACGGAGGCGAAGAAGTTCGACAGGTGCGGGTGCAGGTCGTCCCACGAGGTCCCGTGCCACACCGTGACCTCGTCCAGCGGGTGCGCCGACAGCTCGGCATCATGCTCGGCATGCCACTGCTTCTCATAGGCAGCGTGCGCCGCGGAGGGCCAGCCGCTCAGGCCATAGTCCGGCGAGCGATCGATACCCAGTTGCGGCGTGTAGATCACCGAGTTCATTGTCACTTCGATGATCCCCTTCGAGCCCATGACGCGCGTCACCTCCGGCGTTTCCGTCCCCACCGAGAGCCGAATGCCGATTGGGACCTGCCCGTACTGAAAGACAGTCGTCTGCACGTCCGGCATGTTGCGGCCGTCTTTCCAGCGCGCGATGGTGCCAAAGGCGAACGCCTGGTCCGGCACCTGGTTGATGCCCGTGACGCACTGCATCCCGCTCAGCAGATGCACCATCAGGTCGCCGGCCATGCCGGTGCCGTACTCGTGGAAGCAGCGCCAGCGATGAAACGCGATCGGGTCAAAGGCTTTCTTCGGCGCATTGCCCTGCCAGGTGACCCAATCGAGTGTGGTGGGCGACAGGTCTGGCAAGATGGGATACTCCCACGCGCCACCCGGCGAGTTGCGCCCCAGCTGCAGCTCCACCTGCAGCAGGTCGCCGATCGCGCCTGAGTCGAACAGCGACTTGGCTTTGAGGAATAGCGCCGATGAGACCCGCTGCGACCCCACCTGGACAAAATTCTTCCCGCTCTGCACGCCGTGCACCATCGCCTGGCCATCGGCGATCGAGTGCGACATCGGCTTCTCACAGTACACGTCCTTGCCCGCACTCAGCGCATCGACCACTACCTGCTTGTGCCAGTGATCCGGCACGGCCACGACCACCGCCTCGATGTTCTTGTCTTCCAAAATCTCGTGGTAGTGGCGCGTGGTCGTGATGCCCGCGCCCGCAATCTCCTTCGCCTGGGTATGGCGCCCGTCGTACAGGTCGCAGGCGGCAACGCATTTTGCCTGGCCCGCGGGCAGCGTCACAATCGCGCGCAGCAGGTTCGACCCCTGGATACCTACGCCAATACTTGCAAAGCGCACGGGATCACCGGCGGGAGCCACGGGTTCCTGCGCGG
>CAXTEW010000333.1:0-2867 GCA_964243175.1 uncultured Acidobacteriaceae bacterium | reverse complement strand
TCCGCCGGCTTTCCCTCGGCTACGCCGTTGGAACCTTGGCCGGCTCCGCCCAGGCTGCCGATCTCGCTGTGCAGCGCAGACGCCAGGCGCTGGAACATGCCTTCGATGCGCCAGCGCTGGCGATGCAGCGCAGCAATCTGCTGCGCTCCGATTGCTGCGGGCAGGTTGCTCCACAGCCAGATCACGCTTTCGCCTGCCTCCGTGGGCAGATCCAGCGTAAGTTCGATGCGCCGCCATGACGTCTGTGCACCATCTGTCTCAATCGTCTGCTCGCGCACCACGCCGGTCTCGGTGCGGCCACGCCCTTGCCACTTGCCATGTTCAGCGAGGCGAGGATGGCGGCCGTGCTCGCGCACGATGAAAAGCTCCGGCTTTCTCCCAGCCCAGTAAGATTGTGCCCGTGCAGAAATGGCGGTCAGCGATCCACACCTGCCCTGGCTGTGCCCGCTCCAGCAGCAGCACTGCCGCGGTGCGCTCGCTTGCATGCGCGTCTTCGCAGGCCACGGTGTCGGTAACCAGGCAGTTGTCCGGGTCGTAGACCACCAACGCCTGGCCAGGCAGCGCCGCACCACGGTGCTCACGTAGTGCGGCCAGGCGCTTCTCGCTCGCCGGCAGGTGGTTGCCGTCAAGGATGCGCAACTGCCAACCTGGCGCTGCTGCCCACGGCCGCTACCACAGGAGCCAGACGCTTGGCGCTCCCGCGCACCAAGGCCTGCAATACCGCAGGCTCGGTGTGGTTCACCTTATCATATAGCGAACTCAACGACACAGGCAGGGCCGGCATTGCTTGCGCCGCCGCGTGCAGGGAAGGACGCAGGCCCAATGAGACCAGGGTCATCAACTCGACCACCGTGGAGAACAGCAACTCCCGTGAATACTGCCGCTGGCGGTGTTGCTCGAAGACCTCATCGGCCCAGCCAGACGGCAGAGCTTGTTCCAACGTCAGCCGGGCCATCACGCTCGCCGGCGCATGCCGCTCAAACCGCTCCAACACAGATGCCCAAATTATGTCGCACCAAACCGCTACAGCTACAGAACTGCCGCGTCACTTGGAGCCTGCCTCAACACCCTGAAAGGGGTGGCTATTAGTGCAGATCGGCGGCCTGAGGACCCAGGCTCGTACACCATTTGTACGTTCCGCCCCAAACAGATTGCGGGCTTCATCCCGGCAAGCTCCAGTCAATGGCCTCTACGCCTCTGGATCGAAGGAAGTGGTTGGCTTTCGAGAAGGGCCGCGATCCAAAAAACCCTCGATATGCGGCCAACGGGGAAGGGTGCTCCGACATGTGCACTAAGTGCTGGGTGTTATCCAGCATGACGGCTTTCTTTTGAGCGTGACCGCCCCAAAGGATGAAGGCGACAGGGATATTTCGGGCATTCACCGCCGCGATAACGCTATCAGTAAATCGATGCCAGCCGGCGCGCGAGTGGCTCCCCGGCTTGCCTTCCTCGACGGAGAGGGAGGTGTTGAGCAGCAGCACGCCGCGATCGGCCCAAGCCGTCAGGCACCCGTGCCTTGGCACCGGCACGCTGATATCGGCCGCCAACTCTTTGTGGATGTTCCGCAACGACGGCGGTATGGCCACCCCCGGCGGCACTGAGAAGGACAGGCCCATCGCCTGCCCAGGCCGGTGATAGGGGTCCTGGCCAACGATGACGGCTTTTACCTGGTCCAGCGGCGTTCGGCGGAGGGCCGCGAAGGTCAGCGCGTCGTCGGGGAACACGCGTTTCCCTGTCGCACGTTCGGCCGCCACGAACGCGGCGAGGTTACGCATGGTGGGAGTGTCGAACTCGTCCCCGATCGCCTCTTGCCAGGAAGCCGGCAGGGACGTCCGCGCATCGATCCAGAACGGCTCAGCCATGATGCGCGCGCTGTAAGCCGAGCATTGAGAACACATATCCGGTGCTCCGCCCGCCCGCTGCGGTCAGGGTCAACAGGCCGCGCGCCACCAGGTCGGCTATGTCGCGTTGCGCGGTATCCGGGGAACAACCGCAGATCGACACCCATTTCCGTGTCGTTATCGGGCCCTCCCATCCCGCGACAAGCTTGGCGAGTACCTTCCTTTGCCGCTCGTTGATTCGCGTTGAAGCTGCATCCAGTTCCGCCCAGAATTGCGCGATGTCGATGACTTGGTTGGCCGTATGCTCTGCATGGTCGATCGCCGCCTTGTGGCACTCGATGAACCAGATCAGCCAATCGGTGATGTCCAGATTGGCTTTCTGGGTCTGCTCCAGGACATCGTAATAGCCCTTGCGGTCGCGGAGAATGGCGGAAGAGAGCGAGTAGAAACGCTGCGCGCTGCGCTCCGCCTGCGCGATCGCCTTGTCAGCGATCGCGCGCCCGATCCGGCCGTTGCCATCGTCCAATGGGTAGAGAGTCACAAACCAGAAATGGGCAATGCCCGCCCGGATCAGCCCGTCCATGCCCGCCGCAGTGGCGTTAAACCAGTCCAGGAAGCGGGTTATTTCGGCCGGCACCTGGGGGGCTGGCGGGGCCTCAAAATGGACACGAGGCGGCTTGCTGTCCCGATAGGCCAGCGGCAGCTATCGTCCCGAGAAACCGGCCTTGCCTAAAGCGCGCATCGGCAACTGCAGGCAGCAATAGCTCGGCACTCCAGCGGAAGCTGGGCCACAGGTTGAGTGGGATGCCGGCAGTGACCGCGGCCACTCCGAAGCCGTGCCGCAGCCCCTTGGGCGAGGCGTGCGGCCCATCAAGCCCGGCCGTCGCCATGACGCCGTGCATCGCCCGCCAGCCGGTCATGCGCGACCAGGGCCACGCCAGGCCTGCACCTCACGTACGCCGTGTGCCATGACCAGTGCGTTGAGCAGGGCAGGCGGCACCGACACGGCGCGGTAGACGCCGTCGC
>CAXTEW010000332.1:0-2907 GCA_964243175.1 uncultured Acidobacteriaceae bacterium | reverse complement strand
CTGCAGCAGTGCTCAAACAGCATGCCAGTGGACCACGAACAGGAACGCTGTAAACAGGGGAAGCAGGAATCCTGCTGTGACCGCGAGGGCAGCCTGGAACCGCTCCCGCCCCGGAACGCGCCGAGCCGTGAGAAAGGGTAGCGTGCAGAGCAGGAAGGCTACGCCCCCCGGCTTGATCGTGGTTGCGGACCCCACCAGCAGCCCAAAGGCGAACAGCCGTCGTAGGGCGGCCTGCCGGGTTTGCTGCTGCCTGGCCGCAAACAGCGAGGCCATGGCCCAGAGCAGCAGCATGGCCATCCACAGGTCGCGCTGCCCGGCCTGCCCCACGCCGTCGCGCCCGTGGTACAGCGCAAAGAGGCAACCTGCCCATACACCGGCAAACCAGCTAAACGGACGCGCGATGCGCACCATGGCAAAGCCTGCAAGCAGCAGCACAGACGCATCCATGGCCCGCCACATCGCGGCGGAAGACACATGCAGGCAGCTGGCCAGCACGAACGACAGCCATTCCGGCACATAGGCGCCCGGCAGGTTGATATCGCCGATCTCCCGGTAGGGCGCCATCCCGCCTGCCATCAGGAACACGACGTAGTGCATCAAGGCTGCATCGTTGACCAGCGGCCAGTGGCGCGACCAGTAGAAAAACATGGCTGTGCAGCACAGCAGCCAGCCGGCACCGGCGAACTGCAGCAGCCGGCCCACCCGCGCCCACCGCGCGGCAGCCTGGGGCAGCATGGCCGGCACGGATGCTGCTTCCGCCGTGGTCTGAAGCGCTTGTTCCTTCATGTCTGGTAGGCCCCGCGCCATCTCAGCCATTCTCCCCACATGCAGTCACGCTGCACATCGTTCTATCGCAGGACCACCCGCACGCCGGCAGCGACTCGTCCTGCCGGCGGTCCCAGGATGCGTCTGCGATACTAGATCGTACCTACCGCCTCTTGGGGCCTGCTGTTCTTTCGGTACACACACCGTCTACGCGACTCAGCCTGGGAGGGTTCAGAGTGTCAGCAAAGTACATATTTGTGACTGGCGGTGTCGTTTCGTCACTGGGTAAAGGCTTGGCCGCCGCCTCCATCGGCTGCCTGCTCGAAAGCCGCGGCATGCGCGTCAACCTGATGAAGTTCGATCCCTATCTCAACGTGGATCCTGGCACCATGTCGCCATTTCAGCATGGCGAGGTCTTTGTGACCGATGACGGCGCCGAAACCGACCTCGACCTAGGCCACTACGAGCGCTTTACCCATGCCAAGCTGACCCGCGATAACAACCTGACCACTGGCCGTATCTACGAGCAGATCATCACCAAGGAGCGCCGCGGCGACTATCTCGGCAAGACCGTGCAGGTCATTCCGCACGTCACCAACGAGATCAAGAACGCGATGCGCAAAGTGGCCAGCCGCGTCGATGGCGCAGGCGCCAGCGATGTCACGATCGTCGAGATCGGCGGTACCGTCGGCGATATCGAGTCGCTGCCGTTTCTCGAGGCCATCCGGCAGATGCGGCAGGAGCTGGGCCGCGAAAACACGGTATTCATCCATGTCACGCTGGTGCCCTGGATCAGCGCTGCCCAGGAACTCAAGACCAAGCCTACGCAGCATTCCGTAAAAGAAATGCTGTCGATCGGCATCCAGCCCGACATCCTGCTCTGCCGCTCGGATCGAGCGCTGAACCACGACATCAAGGGCAAGATCGCGCTGTTCTGCAATCTCGAGGAGCAGGCGGTGATCGGCGCCCGCGATGTTGATTCGATTTACGAGGTGCCGCTCAACTTCGCCGAAGAAGGCGTGGACGCGTTGATCCTGAAGTACCTGCACCTCGACCCCAAGCCGGCCGATCTCGGCCGTTGGAAGGCCCTTGTCGCGCATGCCTATCACCCGCGCGATGAAGTATCGATTGCCATCGTTGGCAAGTATGTCGAGTACGAGGACAGCTATAAATCGCTGAAGGAAGCGCTGACCCACGGCGCGCTCGGTCACCAGCTCAGGCTGCGTGTGACCTGGATTGAGGCCGAGGGCCTCGAGACGCCTGGGTACCGGGAGCAGTTACAAGGCTTTGACGGCATCCTGGTGCCGGGCGGCTTCGGCAAGCGCGGCATCGAAGGCATGCTGCATGCCATTCGCTTTGCGCGGGAAGAGCGGATTCCGTACTTCGGCATCTGCCTTGGCATGCAGACAGCCTGCATCGAGTACGCGCGCAATGTATGCGGTCTGCAGCAGGCAAACTCCAGCGAGTTTGATCCGTCGACGCCGCACCGCGTGATCTACAAATTGCGCGAGCTGACCGGGGTCGAAGAGATGGGCGGCACCATGCGGCTGGGCGCGTGGGACTGCATCATGCAGCCGGACTCTACCGCCGCCCAGGCTTACGGAACCACCGAGATTTCCGAGCGGCATCGTCATCGGTACGAGTTCAACCGCGAATACGAGGCCCTGCTGACAGGTGCCGGATTACGCATCACCGGAACCACGCCCGACGCCACCTATGTGGAGATCGTCGAGATCGCCAACCATCCCTTCTTTGTCGGCTGCCAGTTCCACCCGGAGTTCAAGTCAAAGCCCCTTGAGCCGCACCCGCTGTTCTCGGCGTTCATCGAGGCGAGCTATGCCAATCATGTGCGACGCACCGAGGCCGTGCAGGAAGATACGCAGGTTGCCATGCTGAGGCTCGACGACTAAGGCGCCGCGGTATGCGCAGCCTTACAGGCAGCTGGTACGCGCCGATAAAGGACTTGCACGCTCACGCCCGGCCTTATCCTTGCCGTCCTTGGTATCGGTTCCTGCGCCCCGAAGCGAAGGGCCGCACAGGGGAGATTGCTTCGTGGGCTCTTCTCACTATGACATTGCTCGAGCAGAGGAGGGGCGACTCTCAAGAGAAAGCCGCGCCCCGGGCGACAAGCAAAGCCGATCG
>CAXTEW010000331.1:0-2920 GCA_964243175.1 uncultured Acidobacteriaceae bacterium | reverse complement strand
GGTACAGCGGGACGCCCGGCTACAACGTGACGCCGCTGGCAGGGATCAGGAAGCGGCTGGGCGACGCGGCCACCGTAAGCTCCTACATGGGCGAAGACGCGGAGCAGGCAGCACAGGTCGCGCGCGACGCCGACGTAGCGGTAGTGATCATTGGCAACAATCCCACGTGTGGCGCCGGCTGGTTCAAGTGCCCGGTGGTGAGCGACGGCAAGGAGGCGATTGATCGGCTCTCGATGACGCTGGCGCAGGAGGACCTGGCGAAGGCAGTGTTCGCGGCGAACCCGCATACAGTGGTGGTGCTGCAGGCAAGCTTCCCGTACACCACGACCTGGTCACAGGCGCATGTACCGGCCATCCTGGAGATGACGCACAACAGTGAGGAGCAGGGCAATGGCCTGGCGGACGTGCTGTTTGGCGATTACAACCCGGCTGGACGCCTGACCCAGACCTGGGTTGCGAGCATGAGCGACCTGCCTCCGATGATGAGCTACGAGCTTGCCCCCTCGGCCGGGCACGATGGCCGCACCTATATGTATGCGAAGACGAAGCCGCTGTACCCGTTCGGCTACGGGCTCAGCTACACGAGCTTCCGCTACGCGAAGCTGGCGGTGAGTACGGCGACCATTGGAGCCGCGACGCAGGTGTCAGTCGAGGTGACGAATACAGGAGCACGCGCCGGAGACGAGGTGGTGCAGCTGTATGTCAGCCATCCCGCGTCCGCAGTCGCGCGCCCGGCAGAGGAGCTGAAGGCGTTCAGCCGGGTGCACCTGGCGCCGGGTGAGACGCAGACTGTGACCATGCCGCTGATCAACATGAAGTTGGCGTACTGGGATGATGCGGCGCACCGGATGAGGATAGAGCCGGAACAGGTCGAGCTGCGGGTGGGTGCCTCGTCAGACGATATTCGCGAGCGCCGCAGGATCCAGGTAACGCCCTAGCCTGGGGGCTGGTTGAAGCGCGGGGCAAGCCGGAAGTTACCAATTTGGCGCGAGTTGAACAATGAGTTGACAATCGTTGTTACAACTCGTGCTATTCTCGAGTTGCGCTTAAGTGATTGGTTGTCAGCAGTACCCGCCCGCAAAGCCGGCCGGCCCTGCACATGTCTTCCACCAAGCCCTACAGCGTACCCACCTCGGCATTGTGACGATCCAGAGGGATCAGTTGCAGGACCTGGGAGGTGTGGTCGAAGCCTAGACAAAAGTGTCAAAGGCTTGTGGCTGCGTGCGGCAGAGCGAGCAGGACTCAGTTTCCTCCTCATCCGGTACCCTCGGGCACTTCCTTACGCAAATCTACTCTCGTCTACCCCGCCGGCATCTGGCCCGGGCGTCGACTCGCAGCAACACCGGACAGCTGTCCCGCTGCCACGCAGGAAGTGCGTGCGCCCGCGCAGCCAACAACGGTGCGGCGGTTTCTAAAGGAAACTACCTCGTTCATGACACAGTTCATCGATTTCGCAATATCTGAAACACTCAAGAAGCGCATCACTGCCTGCAACTTCATCACGCCGACCCCCGTACAAGCCGGCGCCATCCCACCCGCACTCGAAGGCAAGGACATCCTGGCCACGGCGCAGACCGGCACCGGCAAGACCCTGTCTTTCCTGCTGCCGATCATCGAAAAGATCGAGGCCGAGAAGACCCGTGGCGCGACCGCGCTGATCCTGCTGCCGACCCGCGAGCTCGCGATGCAGGTGGAAAAGGCCTTCAAGCAGCTGACCTCGAACATCAGCGTCGCGCTGGTTGTGGGTGGCATGGCCGAGGGTCCGCAGATCGAGGCCATGCGCCGTGGCGCACGCCTGATTGTCGCCACTCCTGGCCGGCTGGAAGATTACATTGCCCGCAAGATCACGCGGCTCGACGGGGTCAAGATCCTGGTGCTGGACGAAGTCGACCGTATGCTGGACATGGGCTTTAAGCCCGCGATCCGCCGCATCGCAGACATCCTGCCCAAGGAACGCCAGACCCTCTGCTACTCGGCCACGCTCGACAACCAGATCAAGGAAGTGGTTCGCGATTACCTCAAGAACCCGGTTCGCATCGAGATCGGCTCTGTCCTGAAGCCGTCGGAGAATGTCGAACTACAGGCGTTTGAAGTCGACGCCGACTCGAAGCTCGAGCTGTTGCAGCACCTGCTTCGCTCGGAAACAGGCTCGTTCATCGTGTTCGTCCGCACCAAGCATGGCGCAGACCGCATTGCGATGCGGCTGGAGCGCGGCGGTGTGGAAGCGGCACGGATCCACGGCGACCGGACCCAGGCCCAGCGCAATGCTGCCCTGCGCTCATTCTCGCAGGGTCGTCAGCGCGTACTGGTCGCAACCGATGTGGCGGCCCGCGGCATCGATGTGGCGCACGTCGCGCACGTCGTGAACTACGACATGCCGAAGGAAGCAGAGGACTTCGTTCACCGTGTTGGCCGTACTGGCCGCGCGGCATCGAAGGGCATTGCGTCCACATTCGCCACGCCGAACGAGAAGGGTGATCTGCGCAAGATCGAGCGCCAGCTCAACATCAAGATCAAGCGCTTCCGGGTTCGCCCCAATGCGGTCATCAGTGCCGCGCACGTGACCGAACACGTCACAGGCCAGGCCATCAACTAAGCGCTTCCCGGCTTACAAAGCAGCGCTGCAGATGACGAAGGGGTACTCCAACCGGAGTACCCCTTTTGTCGTGCGCTGCCTCAACTGCCTGCGTTACCGGCCGCTGGACCCGAAGCCCCTCGCTTCGCGCAGGCTCGACGCCAGGTCCTCTACGACGATCAATTCCAGGTCCGTCATTGCCTGGAACGGCGACATCTGCGCGATCTTGTCCCCCGCCTGGATGGCCACCAAGACATCGGTCGCCTCCAGCGCGGCGCCGACCACGCTGCCTTCTGCGTTCCTTTCGAGGGCGATCTGGTAGCGCGGCTGGTTGAGGTTCACCAG
>CAXTEW010000330.1:0-2920 GCA_964243175.1 uncultured Acidobacteriaceae bacterium | reverse complement strand
GACCTGCGGTTCGATTTACTGCGGTGAGTCGCCATTTACGACTAACGTGTCGAATGATCGCCGAGTGACAAACGGCTCATCCTGGGCAGAGCCGAAGGGCGGCACAGCTATCTGGGCGGGGGCTCGTGAACGGCAACCGCAGGTCCTTCGACTTCGCTCAGGATGACCCAAATTTGTGCGTGCAGAGCGGGCGAAAGCAGGTCCTTCGACTTCGCTCAGGATGACCCGTGTTTTTTCCGGGAAAGTGGGGGAGGCCGCTTGCTTCGGGCGAAAAGCAGATCCTTCGACTTCGCTCAGGATGACCCGTGTTTTTCTGGGGAACTGGAGCGGAGAGCGCTTGCTCTAGGGCAACCGCAGGTCCTTCGACTTCGCTCAGGATGACCCAAATGTTTGCGTGCAAAGCGGGCGAAAGCAGATCCTTCGACTTCGCTAAGGATGACTCATTGTTGTTCCGTCGTTGTTCCATCCTTGTTCCCCGATGGCAGCCGGAATAACCCTGGTTCGCGACGGAGCAGCAGTATCGAGGCTAAACAGCCTCAGCAAGGTACACCGCAAACCACCCCTGCTCGTCCTTCCACTCGCGCTGGAGTGCAAAGCCACCCTGCGCAAGCAGCGACAAAACGCCAGCATCGGTGAATTTGTAACTGTTCTCCGTATGAATGGTTTCCCCGGGGGCGAAATCGACCGTAAGCTCCAGGCTCGGGATTTCAACCGTCTGGGCTCTTTCGCTGCGCAGGTGCATCTCGATACGGGACCGGCCGGCATTCCAGCGAACTTCGTGGGCAAAGCAATCGAGCTGGAAGTTCGCTCCGAGGTCAGTGTTGATACGACGCAGAATGTTCTTGTTGAACGCGGCGGTCACACCCTGTGCGTCATCGTAGGCGGCCCGCAGCGTTGCTTCATTCTTGACCTGGTCCGCGCCCAGCAGCAGCGTATCGCCGGGCGCCAGCTCGCGCCGCAAACCACTTAGCAGCACCCCCGCATCCGCAGGCTCGAAGTTGCCGATACTCGAACCGATGTAGAGCACCAGCTTGCGCATGCCGGCGGCCTCGATCTGGCCCAGCCCTTCCGTGTAATCGCCGACGCGGGTGTGTACGTGCACATCGGCAAACTCTTGTTCCAGGTGCCGCTTCGCTTCAACCAGCGCGCTTTCCGAAACGTCGATCGGGTAGTATTCGACGCTGCCCTGCTGCCTCGCAGCAGCCGACAGCAGCAGCCCGGTCTTTGAGGCAGTGCCGGCGCCAAGCTCAATGACCGCCAGGCGCTCGCCCCGGGCTGCTGCCTGCACCACTTCCCCGGCATGCGCGGCCAGGATGGCGCGCTCGGTGCGGGTCACGTAATACTCCGGCAGCTCCGTGATCTGCTCAAAAAGCGCGGATCCATGCTCATCGTAGAAGAGCCACGGGCTGAGTGTTTTCGGGGTACTCGTCAGCCCCCCCAGCACTTCAGAGCCGAGGGGCGTGGCACGCAGCGACTCCGCGGCAGAAGCCGGATCGAGGGAAAGCACTTTCGAAGAGGCCATGCGACTGCTTTCGCTAGCGTCGAGCCAGGCGCACGCCGGAGAACTGCCAGCGTGTGTGTGGCGGGAAGAAGTTGCGGTAGCTGGCCCGGATATGCGAGGTCGGGGTTGCGACCGATCCGCCGCGCAGCACCATCTGGTTGCTCATGAACTTGCCGTTGTATTCACCCAGTGCGCCGGGCAGTGCGGCGTACCCGGGATAGCCCAGGTAGGCGCTGCCGGTCCACTCCCACACATTGCCGAACACTTCACGGAGGCCATCCTGCTGGGCAAAGGCGAGCGGGTGCAGCGCGTCGCCCTCCAGCAGCATTTCCGTCTGCGGTGCCAGACCCTCGGCGGCAATCTCCCACTCCGCTTCGGTCGGCAGCGTCATCCCGGCCCACCGGGCAAAGGCATTCGCCTCGAAATACGAGATGTGGCAGACCGGGGCGGCCAACAGGTTAGCCAGCGGCCGATCGCCCCGAAGCGTAAAGATCGTCCACTCCGCACCCTCGGCTTGCTGGTGCCAGTAGAGCGGCGCCTGCCAGCCCTCGCGCTGCACGGTTTCCCAGCCCTCTGACAGCCACAGGTCGGCGCGACGGTAGCCTCCGTCTTCTATGAACTGCAGGTACTCCGCACACGAAACAGGCCGGGATGCCAGGTCGAAGGCATCGATCCACACCCGGTGCCGCGGCTCCTCGTTGTCGAAGCAGAATGCGTCGTCTGCACCCCCCGCACTGTAGCCGATCTCACGCAATCCTTCGGCGAACGGAATCCAGCTCTGGCTCCCCAGCTGGCGCGTCATGGACTGGTGCGCTTCCGGAAAGGCGCCCTCCCGGTACACCGGCCGCAGGGGATTGCTCCACAGGGCGTGCTTGATGTCGGTCAGCAGGAGCTCGCCATGCTGCTGCTCATGGTGCAGGCCAAGCACCAGGCGCCGCCGCGCTTCCCCGGGTACATCGCCTGAGAACAGGCGCTCGAGTGCTTCATCGACATAGGCGCGGTAACCCAGGATCGCGTCCAGCCCGGGGCGCGAGAAAGAAGCACGCAGCTTCTTCTGCGGCTGGTCAGAAACAGAGTTGTAGTAGGAGTTGAACAGCCAAAGAAAATCAGGGTGGAACGGCTTGTAGCCGGGCAGAAATTCCCGTAGCAGAAACGTCTCGAAGAACCAGCTGGTATGCGCCAGGTGCCACTTGGCGGGGCTCGCCTCCGGGCAGCTCTGCACCATCATGTCTTCCGGGGTAAGCGGCTCACACAGCGCGAGGCTCTGCCGCCGCACCGTACACAGCTGTTGCAGCAGATGGGCCCGCGCATCGGCCGGCGAAGCAGGGGCACTGGTCAGGGATACAGTCATCGAGGCAAACTCCAGGCGGGCGCCCAGGGCGCCATGCGTTCCTTACGTTAGCAGCAGGACCGGCAGTC
>CAXTEW010000329.1:0-2939 GCA_964243175.1 uncultured Acidobacteriaceae bacterium | reverse complement strand
ACGGGGAGCCAAGCGGCGAATTTGATATCGATCAGACCTGGACACAGGGCGTCGTAGGGGACTCGGCCGGTCTGGTAGGCGGGGCCACGGCAGGCGGAGGCAATCCGTTTGCGTCCTTGCTGGTAGGCCTGCCTTCCGGAGGCTTTATCACCACGGATCCGACCTTCGCCACGGCGAGCACCTATCTCGCTTTCTACGGGCAGGACACCTGGCGTGCAACCAACAAGCTGACTCTGAGTTATGGCCTGCGCTGGGATATTGAACTGCCACGTACAGAGCGTCGCAACCAGCTCTCGTACTGGAATATCAATGATCCATCGCCGCTCGGCTCGGTAACTCCTGGCCCCGGTGTCAATTGCCCAGCGTGCAGCAACCTCAAGGGTGCCATGCACTTTGTGGACACGGCGAGCGCGCAGTATGGCAGAAGCCAGGCACCATCGCAGAAGCTCGACTTCGGTCCGCGTATCGGCTTTGCCTACAGTGCGGATACCAAGACCGTCATCCGCGCAGGTTTCGGTATCGTGTTTGCGCCATCAGCCCTGCAGCCTGCTGGTACTTCCGGTGCGGCAGGTACTGAAGGCTTCAATGCCCAAACCAATGCATCCTTCTCGTTTGATAGCCAGCGCACCATCAATACCACCCTCAGCAATCCTTTCCCGACTGGATTTGTGACTCCAGCCGGTGCATCAGGTGGCCCGGGAACGGATCTCGGCAACGGTATCTCGAACTCCTTCTTTGCCTCCGTCCGCAACCCGTACTCTGAGCAGGCGAACTTCACCATCCAGCGCTCCCTGCCCGGAAACACCGTCGTGGAAGTCGGCTACCTGTACAACCAGGGACTCCACCTGATCGACGGTGATCCAGGAACACCCTATGACCAGGTCAACCCAAGTTATCTCGGCTTAGGCAGCGCTCTCCAGGCACAGGTGGCAAACCCGTTCTATGGGCTCATCACTACGCCAGGCTCGCCGCTCGCACAGAAGACTGTTCAGGCCAGCCAGCTGCTGCGGCCTTTCCCCCAGTACAACGGGGTGCAGGATTACCGCAAACCGACTGCCTACTCCAACTACAACGCAGTGACCGTCAGGGTCGACAAGCGCTTCGCGCAGGGACTTTCGCTCTTACTCGCGTACACCGGTGCCAAGCTGATGGATAACTCTCCGGCAGCCGTCAACTATCTCGGACCGGTCAGCACGACGTACACAAACCAGTACGATCCACAGGCTGAGTACTCTGTCTCTCCGCAAGACGTCAATCATCAACTGGTTGTCAGCTACACCTATGAACTGCCCTTCGGCTACGGACGGCACTTCCTGGGAACACTTACCGGCGTCGGCAATGCCGTGTTGAGCGGCTGGCAGACTTCCGGCATCGTCAGCTACATCGGCGGGACACCACTGGTGGTCGGTGCTGCCAACGATGATTCGTACCTCTTCACCGAAGGGCAGCGTCCGACCATGTCGAACTTCAACGCGAAGCTGAACAACCCGACGCGCTCCGAATGGTTCAACACGGCACTGTTCTCACAACCTGCTGCCTATACTCTCGGCAATGCACCACGAACCCTGGCAAACGTTCGTACTCCCCGGCTCGTCAACGCCGATCTCTCGGCTATCAAGAACACCTACTTTGGCGAGAATGAACGCTACAACGCGCAATTCCGCTTTGAAGCATTTAATGCTCTCAACCACTCACAACTGGCCTCGCCTGATACGAATGTCAACGATGGGACCTTCGGCACCATCACCTCGCAGGCAAACACCTCGCGGCAGGTACAGCTGGCTGTGAAGTTCGTCTTCTAACTGCACCACTAACAAACGGAAAGGCGCTCGCCAACCAGCGAGCGCCTTTCTGCTGCATGGCTACTCAGGCTACCTGGCTGCTTTGCTTCGCGATCAAACACGCAAGATACCCAGCGCCGAAACCATTATCGATATTGACAACAGCCGTGTTCGGCGAGCAGCTATTGAGCATGCCCAGCAGGGCGGCGATGCCGTGGAGGCTGGCGCCATAACCGACGCTCGTGGGCACAGCGATCACCGGCACCGCGACCAGGCCGCCCAGCACACTGGGCAGAGCGCCCTCCATACCCGCGCACGCGATCACGACATCCGCCTTGCGCAGCAGCGGCAGCTGGGCGAGCAGGCGATGGAGCCCCGCGACGCCCACATCTGTAATACGCGTCACCTGCGCGCCGAACAGCTCTGCCGTGAGTGCGGCTTCCTCGGCAACCGGCAGGTCGCTGGTGCCAGCGCAGACGACCGCGATCTCCCCATGGTCCAGCTTCTCTGCCTGCTCCTCGGCAGGCGCAAGAGTGATGCAGCGGGAGAGTGGATGGTAGGTCGCCTGCGGGGTGGTTGCCATCACGGCGGCGGCATGCTCCGCGCGCGCACGGGTGGCCAGCACCGGCATGCCGCTGGCAGCCAGCCGCTCAAAAATCGCTGCTACCTGCTCGGGCGTCTTGCTTTCGGCGTAGATCGCCTCGGGCATACCAGAGCGCAGCGCCCGGTGGTGGTCCACCTTGGCGAAACCGATGTCCTCAAACGGCAGGCTGGTGAGACGGTCCGCCAGCTCCGCTTCTGTCGCTTCCCCCGTCTTATACGCACGCAGCAGCCGCAGCAATGCTTCACGATGCATGCGTCGCACTCTGGATGGCAGTAATCGGCAGCAGCGCGTTCATGGACCCGGAACGGTAGCCCTCGGTATCGAGCGTGACATAGGTAAAGCCAGCCGCGCGGACTTCGGTCGTGATGCGGCCGAGCATGTCCAGGGTAAGCGCTTTCGCGAGTTCCGCGCGCTCGATCTCGACCCGCGCCAGCTCCCCATGGTGGCGTACGCGCAGCTGCCGGAAGCCGAGCGCGTACAGTGCCTCCTCAGCCTGCTCGACGGCGCGCAGCGCCTCCGGGGTGACAGGGCGGCCGTACTCGATGCGCGAGGAC
>CAXTEW010000328.1:0-2951 GCA_964243175.1 uncultured Acidobacteriaceae bacterium | reverse complement strand
GCAAGGTGTGGAAGCTGGAGAGCAATGCCACGCTCCACGATGGCAAGGTGACTGTGCCAGCGGCAACTGCAGTGCTGCTGCAGATGAGTTAGCGCCGTCCCCTGGCTGGAGGCCCGACTACCAGGCAAGCGAGGCGACTTCCGCCAGCGTCGGCGAGGCCGTCATCGCTCCCGGGCGTGTAACCGAGATCGACGCTGCGGAGACCGCGAAACGTAAAGCTGCCGGCATTGCGTCCTCACGCAGCAGTGCCACAGCAAATGCGGCATTCAGCGTGTCCCCGGCTCCGGTGGTATCCACTACGCCGACGGAGGGTGCTGCCGAATAAAACCATTCACCGCTCTCTGTAAGTACCGCCGCGCCGCGGGCGCCAAGCTTCAGCAGGATATTGCGTGGTCCAAGCGAGCGAAGCTCTTGGCAAATTGTGCGTGCGGCAGTGGCAAATGCAATGGCGCTGACAGCGGAAGCAGCCGGCAGGGCGGCGCGCTTTGCATAGAAGCCTGCTTCTGTTTCATTCGGAGTGAACCAACACACCTGGTGAAGAAGTTCTGCCGGCAGGGCGGCGGCAGGCGCCGGGTCAAGCATCACAGGCAATCCGGACGCAGAGGCAAGACGAAGCAGTGCGGCAAGCGTATTGGTTGGCGTTTCCAGTTGCGTAAGAAGGATGCCGGCGCTCGTGAGCAGGCCTGCATGCCGCTGCAGGAGTGCAGGGCTGAGCAGCGCATTCGCGCCCGGCGCGACCACGATGCTGTTTTCGCCTGACGCTGCCAGCAGGATAGCGGCAGTACCGGTTGCTTCCGTTGTGCGCTCGACTGGCTGCGTCGAGATACCCGCGCTACGCAAAGCATGCAGGAGTAAGTCGCCCGCATCATCACTGCCGACGCAGCCAAGCATGCTGGTAGTTGCCCCAAGCCTCGCCGCGGCAACGGCCTGGTTTGCTCCCTTGCCGCCCGGCGCGCGGGTAAATGCGCGCGCCGTTTGTGTTTCTCCTGCAGCGATGGGGCGGGAGAGATGAAAAACGAGATCGAGGTTGAGGCTGCCGACGACAACGAGTGGTGGCTGGGGCATAGACTTTTCCCGCGGCTTGCGCGTGGCGGCCACGCGCGGTGGGCGGCGTTACTTCGCGGTCGACGCAGCGGGCAATGTCGCAGGCGATCCAGCGGGAGCAAGGCCCAGGTATTTGTCATACCAGCCGAACCAGCGTTCGTAGCGGTCGCGTATAAACGAGGGTCGCGTGAAGCCGTGGAATTGGTCCGGGTACACGATCAGCTCAGCCGGTGTGCCTACTTCGCGCAGGGCCTGATACATCTGCTGGCCGCCTTCCACCGGCACGTTGAAGTCGTGATCACCACCCATGAACAGGGTAGGCGTTTTGATTCGATCTGCGTGGAAGAAGGGGTAAGACAACTTGACATAGAGCTCCGGATTTTTCCAGGGCTGACCTATCTCATTGGCGTACTGCAGTATGTACTGATCGACCCCATAGAGCCCGAGCAGGTTACCCATGCCGGCGCCACTCGACGCAGCCTTGAACCGGGTGGTTGTTGCAATGGTGTAGTCGGTCAGGATGCCGCCGTAACTCCAGCCGCCGATGACGAGCCTGTTGCTGTCGATGGTGCCGGTCGCAACCGCGCTGTCAACGGCAGCAAGCAGGTCGATCACTTCCTTGTCGCCCCAGTCGGCGTTGATGGTGTGGCTGTACTCGAAGCCTCGTCCGGTGCTGCCGCGATAGTTCACGTTGAGCACGGCATAACCATGCGCGGCAAACAACTGGCGCTCGGCTGCGAAGCTGTGCTCATCCTGCGCGGTAGGCCCTCCGTGAATAAACAGCAGCATGGGAGCCTTGGTGCCCGCCTTGTACGCAGGAGGCATGGTGAGCAGGCTGTGTACTTCGCTTCCATCCCTGGTGCGGGCGGAGAGATCCTGCGCTGGCGCCAGGTCAAGCGTAGCCAGCAGTGCATCGTTGTGCCGTGTCAGCTTGCGCAGGGATCCGGCTTCGTAGGCGTACAGCTCCGCTGCCTGGGTGTCGGTTGAAAACTCGACCACTGCATGGCCCGCTGCTTCCTCGCTGACATGTGCAACTGTGCCAGTGCCAGTTGTCAGTCGCTGTGGCTCGCCGCCAGCAAGAGGAAAGGCTGCGAGATACTGGTTGCGATCATCGCTGACGATCGCGAGCAGTCGCTGGCCATCGGCCGAGAAAACAGGCGGTCCGACAGGACGATCGAGCCTGGTCGCCAGCAGTTGCGGGGCACCGCCAGCCGCCGGGATGATGGCGAGAGTGTCCTGGTTGTAGATCGAGTAGACGGGCAATGCAGCCTGCCGGTAGGCGATGTGGCTGCTATCCGGGCTCCAGGCAAGCGGCCCGTTGTCCGGGCCCTTGAAGCTGGTGAGCTGGCGCGGTGTGCTGCCTGCCCCAGCATCGACGACAAACACGTCGGCATTGTCGACCCGGTCCGGATCAGGCGCAGCCTGCTGACTGATATAGGCGATGTTCCTGCCGTCGGGCGACCACTCTGCTTCGCGTTCTTCGTGGGCAGTGTCGTTGGTCAGCTTGACAAGCTTTTCCGTAGCTATCTCGAACAGAAAAAGGTGGCGTCGCTGATTCTGCAGATAGCCCTCGATGTCCTGCTTGAAATGGTAGCGGTCAAGGACGACGGGCCGTGGAGGTGCGGGCTTGCCAGTCTTTTTCGCTTCTGCCTCGTCCGCCTCGGCGCGTGGATCCTTGGCTTGCAGCGTAAGCAGGAGCCGCTTCGAGTCGGGAGACCAGCGATAGTCGCTGAGCTCCTCCTTGACCTGAGTCAGTTGTCGCGCTTCACCTCCGCGACGGTCGAGCACCCACACCTGCGACCCCTTGGCCTTGCCGGGACGTGCCGAGAGAAACGCGAGATAGCGGCCGTCCGGGCTCCACCGTGGTGCGCTTGCCCCTTCAGTGTCAAAGGTAAGCTGCAAACTCT
>CAXTEW010000327.1:0-2964 GCA_964243175.1 uncultured Acidobacteriaceae bacterium | reverse complement strand
GCAGCTGACAGAGGGCGGATTGACGGTGAACCCCGGCGTGATTGGCGGCGGCACCTTGTCGAATGTGATCGCGGGGCATGCCTGGGCAGAGATCGATGTGCGTATACCGAGAGCAGGAGACGCGGCGCGCATCGAGCAGCAGCTGCATGCCCTGCAACCACGCGACCCGGCCTGCACACTGACGCTGACGGGCGGGATCAATCGGCCACCGATGGAGCGAACGGACGCCGTCGCTGCCTTGTTTGCCCGCGCCCAGGGCTATGCGAAGATGCTTGGTTTTCCGCTGACCGAGGCAGCGACCGGCGGCGGCTCCGATGGCAACTTCACAGCGGCACTGGGGGTCGCCACGCTGGACGGTATGGGTGCGGTCGGCGCCGGGGCGCACGCCGTGCAGGAGCACCTCGTGCGCAGCCATCTCGCGCCGCGAACCGCGTTGCTTGCGGCGATGTGCCTGGAGCCTGACTCCTTGTGAAAGAAAGGGCGGGAGCCGTAGCTTCCGCCCTTGCGTTGAACCCTCAACATCGCACAGCAGGAGTCATCCTTTGCGTAGTCAAAGCGATCTGCTTTGCCCCGCTTCAACGAAAGTAAGAAGCAGGCAGTTCGCAACTCCAGGGACACTAGTTTTTGGGCGTCTTCTCCTGCCCGCGCGCCGGCGACTTGGTGTTTACCATCTCGGGCGAACTATGCGCACGCAAGTTCTCGCCTTGGTCCGGCGAGATACGCTGCTTGATCGTTGTCGGGTCGATCTTCTCCCATTGCGCGCTCTTCAGACTGCGATGGATCGCCTCGACCACGCGCACATCGGCGAGGCCTTCGTAGCCATCCGGCTCCGGGTCCTTACCGTTCAGAATGCAGTCAGAAAAATACTTCATCTGGCCGCCGAAATGGTCGGTGTTCTTGAAGCTTTCGTGGTCCTGCTTTTCGCCGACAACGGAGTAGTGCTCGAGCGGCTGACCGTACATGTAGCAGGGGTTCAGCTCGAGTGATCCCTTGGTTCCGGCGACCACGTAGCTGTCCAGCTTGTTGCCGTAATAGGAGATGGTGAACTGCGCGAGGCGCCCTTTCGGGAATTTCAGAATGACGCTGACAGTGTCATCGAAGTCGCCGAAGCCTGCCTCGGGATGCCGGATCCCGGTGGCAAATGCCTCGGTCGGCTCATCCTCAAACAGGTTGCGCACGGCATTGATCGGGTAGGGGCCCATGTCGAGTACCGGGCCCGCTTCCAGGCCGCTCTTCGCACGATGGTTTTCAGGATCGAGCAGCTGGCAAAAGGTCGAGCTGAACAGGATGATCTCGCCGAGATCACCGGAGCGTACCTTTTCAATTGCCGCGATCGTGGCCGGCTCAAAGTGCAGCCGGTACGCCACCATCAGCTTGGCCCCGGAAGCCTGCTGTGCGGCGATGATCTTCTCGCATTGCGTGGCGGAGATCTCCATTGGCTTCTCAAGCAGCACGTGGATGCCGGCCTCGAGCGCGGGTACGGCATACTCTGCATGCTTCCAGTTCGGCAGCGCGAGGTAGATCGCGTCAATCTCGCCCGACCGCAGCAGTTCGGGAAACTGTTCGTAGCTGTAGGTGCGCTTCACTTCATACTTCTCTGCGAGTTCGGTCGCCTTGGTCGGGTCGCTGGTCACCAGTGCCGTGATCTCGGAGTTGCCGGTGTGATCGACACCCGGCATCATTGCTTCCTGCGAGATAGAACCGAGACCTACAATCGCGTACCGGACCTTGCGGTCGCTGCCAAGGCCGAGTGCTTCCTTCAAGCTCATTGTCCAGACTCCTGTGGGCGCAGAGTGCATCTGCGCCAATTGGGTAAGATGTGCCGCGAGCGCTTCCTGTCGCTCGCGGTGCGGGAGCGCTGCGGTGTAATCCCGCGGCAAGATTGGAACAAGACAGGTGCGTTGGAATCGACGCAGACCGGAACGTCATCCAAAACGTTGAGGCGACAGACGAATGTACGTAGTGACAGGTAGTACAGGACAGGTCGGCGGAGCCGTGATGCGGGCCCTGCTCGCGGAAGGCAAGCCGGTACGCGCGCTGCTGCGCGATGAAGCGAAAGCAGCAGCCATCGGCGCCCTGGGAGCAGAACCTTTTCTCGCTTCGGTCGAGGATGCCAGCCGGCTCGAGATTGCGTTTGAAGGCGCAGAAGCCGTGTTCATCATGACGCCCCCCTTGCTGCAGGCGCCTGATCCGCGGGGCGAACATGCGATGGCGCTGGCCACCATTCAACATGCCCTGCAGGCGGCGCATGTGAAGAAGGTCGTGTTTCTCTCATCGGTTGGTGCTCAGCATGCCGAGGGTACGGGCGCCATTCTGAAGCTGTACGACATGGAGCAGGCGCTGTTCGGATTGCCATTCGACGCGGCATCGATCCGCGCCTGCTACTTCATGGAAAACCTGGTGCCGCTGCTTCCACACGTGAAGGAGAGCGGGCAACTGCCGGTTGTGATTGAGCCGCTGGATTCTGAAATCCCGATGGTTGCTACCAGGGATATCGGCGCACTGGCAGCCAGGCTGTTGACAGAGGAATGGAATGGCCAGCGCACGATCGAGTTTGAAGGTCCCAAAGCGTACTCGATGAACGAGGCAGCGGCGGTATTCACGAAGGTGCTGGGTCGCCCGGTCGAAGCCATGCTTGTTCCTCGGGAAGCGCGAAAGGCAATGTACGAGCAGTTCGGCATCGCCCCAGGTGCGTCTGAGACCATGGTCGAGATGGCGGACGGCTTCAACAGCGGGCTGGTCGCGTTTGCTGGCGGTGACGGGGTCGAGCACATGCAGGGCACAACGACGCTGGAAGAAGTGCTTCAGCATAAGTAAGGCTGCGCTATGCAGGAGACCGCGGTAGTCGCGGTCTCCTTATCTCTTTTAAGCGTCAGTTGGGTGAGGAGCATAGTGGGGGTGAGGAAAAAGAAGGGAGCGAAGGAGCTGACCAGCGAATCTGCGACGCCGCGCACGCGGTGTGTG
>CAXTEW010000326.1:0-2969 GCA_964243175.1 uncultured Acidobacteriaceae bacterium | reverse complement strand
TTTGACATGAAGCCGACCGTCATTTCCAAGCCGAACGGGCTGCCCATGCCGCAGCCGATCCAGCGCGGCTTCGAGTTCCAGAATGTTTCATTCTCGTATCCAGGAACTACCCGACGCATCCTGAAGAATTTCAATTTCAGCGTCAGTCCGGGCGAGCGGATCGCGCTGATTGGTGAAAACGGACAGGGCAAGACAACAGTCGTCAAGCTGATCACACGGCTCTACGATCCGACCGAGGGTCGCATCCTGCTCGACGGCATTGATCTACGCGAGTACGACCTGAATGAACTCCATAAGGAGATGGGCGTTATTTTTCAGGACTTCATGCGCTATGAAATGACAGCACGGGAGAACATCGCAGTCGGTCATGTCGAGGTTGAGCACACCGAGGCCGACATTGAACAGGCTGCTGAAAAATCCCTGGCTGCGAGTGTCGTTGCCAAGCTTGCCGGCGGGTATGACCAGATGCTGGGACGCCGCTTCGAAACTGGCGTGGATCTCTCTGGCGGCGAATGGCAAAGGATTGCACTGGCCCGCGCCTACCTGCGCGATGCGCAGCTACTGATTCTGGACGAACCCACCGCAGCGCTCGATGCAAAGTCAGAGCTTGAAGTTTTTCAGCGCTTTGCCGAGCTGACCCTCGGCAAAATGGCGCTGCTTATCTCGCATCGCTTTTCGACGGTGCGCATGGCTGATCGTATCGTGGTGCTTGCGGGCGGCCAGCTGGTGGAGGAGGGCGATCACGCCAGCCTGATGAACCTGGACGGTCGCTACGCTGAAATGTTTGAAATGCAAGCCGCCAGTTATCGCTAATGCTTTCCATTTACTTCGGTTCCGGAGCATCGTTTGACAGAGATGGATACCACCGGCACAACCGCCGGGCAGTTACAGCCCGATCCCACAGCGCCACAGCCTACTTCCTGGCAGGAGGAAACGCTTCGCGCCCAGGCGCGATCCGATGGGGCACAGTGGCAGGCTTCCCGGAATCCGAGCGGCCCCAGCAGCCTGCGCGCGCGAGCCGCGGCGGCACGCTCCGCGCTCGACGCGCTGGTGCGCAAGCTCGACGCGCTGCCCGAACCTGACTACAGCAAAGGCCACGAGGATCCATTGCTGGTCCTGCGTGAGAATCCACGACTGCTGCGGTCTGCCTTGAATGAAGTAGCAGGCGGCCACCGTGTGCTCGATCGCCTGCCTCGCCTGGTATCTCCCGGCGATGGGGATGCCGCCGGGCTGCCGCGCATCCTTGCCGTCGCCGCTGGCTACTTCCACAGCACGGGCAATGCATGGGACGCCAAAGCTTTCCCGCTCTATGTCAACGAGGTGCAGGCAGCGGCGGAACCGCTCGAGTTGCAGGAATTGTGGTCGCTGTCCTCGCTCATGAAGTTCCACCTCATGGAGCGGGCGGTGAGTGAAGGCGAAGCCGTCTTCGCCGCCGGTATCCCGCCGGGACCGAATGCCGTGATCCAGCGCTGCATCAAGAGTCTGCGCGAGCTCGGGTATGCTGACTGGACCATTGTCGCCGAGCCACTCATCGTCTTCGACCATGTGCTGCGCGAAGACCCTGCAGGCGCCTACCCGCGCATGGATTTCGATTCGCGCGAAAGCTATCGCAAGCGCATCGCCGAGCTCGCGCGCTACTCCGACATTACGGAAGCCGAGGTGGCGCGCGAGGCTCTGCGCTTCGCCCGCGCCGCCCAGGCAAAGCCCAACACGGACCAGCGTGTGTATCTTCGCGAGTCGCACGTTGGTTACTACCTGGTCGACGCCGGTGTCGGCGACTTATCTCATGCCATTGGCTACCGCCCCCCTTTTGCGGAAGGGCTGCGTATCGCCGCTCGCCGAGACGCGGACCTTTTCTATATCGCGCCGATCGAGATATTATCTGTTCTCTTGATCGCCGCGCTGCTACTGCCGCTGGTGCCGGCGTCGCACACCTTTGCTTCTCTCGTCCTTGCATTTCTGCTGCTCATCCTTCCGGCTACCCAGGGCGTGGTCGACCTGGTAAACAATGCAGTCACCCTGCTGTTTACCGCGCGGGGCCTGCCGAAACTCAACTTCGCGAAGACCGGGATTCCGGCTGACTGCGCGGCGCTGGTCGCCGTGCCCACGCTGCTGATGAGTGAGCGGCAGCTGCGCGAGCTGGTTGCTGAGCTCGAAGTACGCTATCTCGCCAACCAGGATCCGCACCTGCATTTCGCGCTCATCACCGACTTGCCGGACGCAGTGACACGGCCCCGCGAGAGAGACTCCGATCCCCTCGTCGATCTTGCGGTCAAGCTCATCAACGACCTCAACCAGCGGTACCGCGGGCAGCGCGGCGGCTGCTTCGTACTCTTTCACCGGCATCGCATCTTCAATGCGCGGCAAGGCGTGTGGATGGGCTGGGAGCGCAAACGCGGCAAGCTCCTCGACCTGAATAAGTTTCTTGAAGGGGCCTTCGACGCCTTCCCCGTTAAGGCCGGTGGCGTCGACGAGGTGCGCCGCGTGCGGTACATCATCACCCTTGACTCCGACACTCAGCTGCCGCGCGGCACCGCCGCTACGATGGTCGGCGCCATGGCGCACCCGCTTAACTGCGCCGTCATTGACCCGGAACGCCGCATCGTGACCGCAGGCTACGGAATCCTGCAGCCACGCGTTGGAGTCAGCGTACAGTCGGCATCCCGGTCGCGGCTGGCTTCGCTCTTTTCTGGCCAGACTGGCTTTGACGTCTACACGCGCGCTGTTTCTGACGTTTACCAGGACCTGTACGGCGAGGGCATTTTCACTGGCAAAGGTATCTACGAAGTAGCAACACTGCATGCCGTTCTCGATCGCCGCTTCCCACGCAATGCTCTGCTTTCGCACGACCTGATCGAGGGCGCGTATGCACGCGCGGGGCTCGCGACCGACATAGAAGTCGTCGACGATTACCCATCTCATTACTCCGCCTACACACGCCGGAAGCATCGCTGGGTGCGCGGCGACTG
>CAXTEW010000325.1:0-2983 GCA_964243175.1 uncultured Acidobacteriaceae bacterium | reverse complement strand
CAGGATAGTACGAACTTCAAGGGCGAGTACGGCAACAGCGGACTGGATACGCGGAGCACGTTTACGGCGTATGTGACGTATGCTGTGCCAGACTTCCGTACCGGGCCCCGGCTGCTTGTGAATGGGTGGGAGTTCAACAGCCTGATCAACCTGCACGGCGGGCAGCCATTTACCGTTTTCAACTCCTCTGACACCAGCGGCACCGATGAGAATGCACAGCGTGTCAACCTGGTAGGGGATCCGTTTGCCGGGGTAAGTCACACCTTCAGCAAGGCGACGGCTACCAGCGGCGCAACCGAGCAGTGGGTCAACCCGGCGGCTTTCGCGTCTCCGGCGCCAGGACAGTTCGGCACGATGCGGCGCAACCAGCTGTACGGACCAGGCTTCAGCGATGTGGATGTTTCCGTCTTCAAGACAACACCGATCACGGAGCGCGTCCATGTGCAGCTTCGCGGCGAAGTGTTCAACGTGTTCAACCGCGCAAACTTTGCCTCGCCGAACAGCACGCTGGGCTCGGGCTTCGGTGCACTGTATGACACGATTGGTGACTCTTACGGAGCACCAGGCATAGGGCCTGGCGAGCCTCTCAATGTGCAGCTCGCAGGCAAGTTCATTTTTTAGGGAACCGGGGACGGGGCAGATGCTGGATCGAATTTGGGGAAGAGCGGCAAAGCGGAGAGCGGGCATTGGTTCGCTCGCCATGATGGCATTCGTCTTTGCTAACTGCGCTTACGCACAAACTGCTGCCGCGGGCGTACACGGCGCGCTCGAAGTGACATCTGGGCTCGGGGCAAAGCTGTACGCGCTGCCGGATGACGCGGCGGAGACCGCAGCAAAAGCAGCGATGCAGGCTGATCCGCAGAACGCCGGCAAGGTGCTTGCATTATCAAAAGCAGAGGCGGCTCGACGGCAGTACCGAGAAGCGGTGGCGACTTGCACGCGTGGTCTCACGACGGCTCCACAAAACGCCGACCTGTATGTGGAGCGTGGTCATCGCGAGCTGGGGCTGCGGCAGTTTCGCCCTGCCATGGCGGACCTGGAGCGCGCCGCGCAGCTGAACCCTGCCAACCTTGACGCCCACTACCATCTCGGGCTGAGCCATTACTTTCTCGGCCAGTTTGCGGACGCGGCCGCGGCGTTTGCGAAAGCGCGTGACCTGGCCAAGAGCAACGATAGTCTGATCGATTGCTCGAACTGGCTGTACGTGTCCCTGCGTCGCGCTGGCAAGGAACCGGAAGCGGCGGCAGCCCTGGCCAGGATCACTCCGCAGGTCACTAATACCGAGCCTCACCTGTATTTCTACCTGCGGCTTCTTCGTTTCTACCAGGGCAAGGTCACGGCGCAGGAACTGGTGCCACCGAAGCCCACCCGGCCCGAAGACCTCGAAGGGGAACTGTCGTTCAACACGACGAGTTATGGGCTGGGTAACTGGAAGATCTACCAGCAACATGATCTCCCCGGAGCGACCGCTATCTTCCGCCGCGTGGTGACAGGCGAGGCCTGGAACTCATGGGGCTTCATAGGGTCCGAGGTAGAGCTGCAGCGTACAAAAAGATGAGGACGGGTCAGCCGTTGCAGCGCGCGAGGGAGTCTGGGGACGCCGAGGTATCTGCCACGCCGGCGACGGGCAGCCGCGGAAATTTCGCATCAGGTGAGCAAAAGCTGCCGCCGATCTGGCTTATGGGCTTCACCAACGCGACCTTTGGTATGTACGGCGGCTTCGCGGTGGTCACCATGCCCTCGCTGCTGGCGGCGCAGGGTTTGCCCGGCGGACGCATCGCGGCGATCACTGCCGTTGTCTTATCGCCGGCCTTCTTTATATTCCTGATCGCACCCATGCTGGATGTGCGGCTGAGTCGTCGTACCTACGCGCTTCTGTTCACCCTGCTTTCATCAGTAGCTGTGGCCATTGCAGTGACCCACCAGGCCAACCTGCATTTGATGGAGGCGGCCGTGTTCTTCGGCTACCTTGCAGCCGCGCTGGTGCAAAGCGCGGTCGGGGGCTGGATGGGCAGCCTGATCCGCAGGGAAGACGACAGCCGACTGGGAGCCTGGTTCGGCGTGGCGAACATCGGCACGGGCGGGGTGATGATGGTGGTCGCCGGGGAGCTGCTGTCACGATGTGCGCCTGCTGTCGCGGGTACCCTGCTGGCGCTCATGCTGCTGCTGCCCACAGGGATCTACCTCCTGGTGCCGGCGCCTGGGCCGGACCGGAAGCTGGCGCGGGAAAGCTACGCACAGTTCCTGGGTGAAATCGTCGCGCTGGGCCGGCGGCGCAGTGTGCAGGTCGCACTGCTACTGTTTGTGCTTCCCTCCGCCTCCTTCTCGATGACAAACGTGCTGGGCGGCATTGGTGCCGACTTCGGCGCGAGCGAACAGCTGGTAGGCAGGCTGGCAGGGGTTGGATCGGCCATCGCCGGGGTGGTCGGGAGCCTGCTCCTGCCGCCGCTCGCACGCAGGCTCGCACTCCGGCCCCTGTATCTTGCCATCGGGGTAACAGGCGCTCTTTTTACCGCAAGTCTGCTGCTTCTGCCGCGTGCGCCATGGGCTTTCGGGGTCGCGATCTCTGGAGAAAACCTCTTCCAGGCGCTGGCCATCGCCGCAGGAGCCGCGATTATCTTTGAAACGATCGGTCACAACAACCCGCTGGCCGCGACGCTGTTTTCCCTGCTCATTGCGACCAGCAACTTCTCGATCACCTACATGGGCTTCGTCGACGGGTGGGCGTACACCTGGCACGGCGCCACGGGGAGCCTGGCTGTGGACGCAGGGATCAGCGTCATGGCGTGCGTAAGCTTGTGGATGCTGTGGCGCCGGCAGCTGGGGCTTGCGGTTGCTGCGTGAGCAGGGGTATCCGGAGGTAGGTTTCGCATACTGTGCAGGTCGCTGCATCGGGAGCTACTTGGAAGCGGTTCCGTCGCCGGTGGGTGGGTTGCGAACCGATCCCACGCTGCCGTCGGAGCGCGGTGGCAGCCTGGTGTAG
>CAXTEW010000324.1:0-2990 GCA_964243175.1 uncultured Acidobacteriaceae bacterium | reverse complement strand
TGCTGTACGCGGAGCTCCTGCACCATTTCAAATGGCGGGTTGAAGTTTGTCGTATAGCCCTCGGTCTCCGGCTGCACGACAGGAATGCCGTTGTACAGAATTTCCTGCTGGAAATCGACGCCGCCCGAGATGCGATGTGAGAATGTCGAGCCCGTCGTGCCCGGTGCCGTAAACTGCAGCGAATCGATCTGACGTCCGCGCCCGGAAACCTCCACAGGCAGCGCCGCCACCACAGCCGGTTCCAGAGTAGTGCCCAGCTGCGGCGCAGTGGTGTTCAGAGAGATCGAATTTGCCGTCACCTCTACTGTTTGAGACGACTCGCCTGTTGCAAGTGCAAAGGTCAAGGTCGCTGTCACACTGATATCGATGTTGACGTCTCTCTGCACTTCCGTCTGGAAGCCCTTCGCCTGCACTTCGACCTTGTATTTATCCGGCGTCAATCCTGTGGCAGCAAAGGTTCCCGCGCTCGACGAGATCGTCTTCTGTACAGTTCCGGTCTGCTCATTGGTAATGGTGACGCTCGCATTCGGAATCACAGCTCCCGAGGCATCCGTTACAGTGCCGTTCAGTCCGGCGCTCGACTGGGCCTGTGCCTTCATGCCGCCCAGCACAGCCAGCACTGTCAGCAGCAGCGCGTAAAAGCAATTGGCCGTGGTAACGTAGTTGCCGTTACGAATGCTCGTGGAACGATGTCCCGTGACGACAGATCCTTTCATCTCTCCTGCAAGCTGCTGGCGCGATGCGCACAAGGCGAGCTGGTGAACAGGCTCCTGGCAGGAGAACATTGCGGTCGCTGGAAGCGCTTCCAACGAACGTCGAACCGTTCCCAGTAGCGCTTCAACATAGATTTCTTGCATCAAACTCCTCCAAAAGCACAGCAAAAATAAGACTGCAGCCCCATTCGTAAAGACTGCTTCGTTTAATTGTTCCGGCGGCGCCCTTCCACTGATATGCCAAAGTGTTAGCGCTACCAAACCTGCCAAATATAGGTGCGCTCATCCGGCGTGTCAACAAAAATATCCACCGATGGGTGGAGAACTTTGCCGGCGTGACAGGCCATTTTACCGGTAATGCGGACTACGCATGACGATGCCGCCCACCGATGTCCATGCCGGTGTCATTGGCTTCTTCCGGTACGCTGTCATCATCAATCAAGTATTTGTATCTGTGAGCTTTCCCCTTGAAACGACCCAGACGGGCGGGTGTGCTGTTTCCATTTGCTTCCGGCATTCCAACCTGCGTAAAGTTGCCGTGACATGATCTTCCGCCTTTCCTGGCTGCTGGCGGCTATGCTCCTGACGCTGCCAGGTGCCGCGCAAACCACGGTGCAGAAGGCGGACGCCGCTTGTGCCCGCTGCCATAGCGCCATTTACGCGAGTTATCTCCAGACACCCAAGGCACACGCGAGCGGGCTCGCCGGCGATCACGCGCTGCCGGGTGAGTTTACTGCTGCCGCCTCCGGGATCCACTACAGTGTGTCGCAAGCGCCCGACCCACAGGGCGCGAGTACAGTCTGGTTCAACTTCAGCGATCCAAGGAACACCAACATTCGTGGCCGGCATCAGCTTGAGTATTTTCTGGGCTCAGGCCACCTGGGCGTCACATATCTTTACACGCAGGACGGTTACCTGCTGGAGTCGCCGGTGGCCTGGTACGCCGCGACCAACTCTTTCGATCTAAAGCCAGGATTCGGCAGCCTGCCCGAGATGCCCCCCGCACTGCCCATGGAGCCTGCCTGCCTGCGCTGCCACATGAGCGGCGTTGCCCACGCAGAGCCTGGAACGCTCAATCGCTTTGCCTCGCTGCCATTTCAACAAGGCGGCATTACCTGCGAGGCCTGCCACGGCGACACCGCAGCCCACCTGCGCACCGCAGGCAAATCCCCGGTCGTGAACCCGGCGAAACTCGATGCAGACCGGCGCGACTCGGTCTGCATCAGCTGCCACTTGGAAGGCGACGTTATGGTGCCGCGCGCCGGGCGGTCTGCGCTGGACTGGAAGCCGGGCGAGCGCATCAGCGACTATCTTTCCTACTTCGTTCTGCGCAACAAGGGCTTGTTGAATCGGAGCGTGAGCGAGGTGGAACAGCTGAGCGCAAGCGGCTGCAAGCGGGCCAGCGGCGACCGTATGAGCTGCACCAGCTGCCACGACCCGCACACCCGCCCTTCCCCTGAACAGCGCGTCTCTTTCTATCGCGGTAAATGCCTGGTCTGCCACAGCGCACCTGGCTTTGCGGCTAACCACCATCCCGAGCAGGCTGATTGCACCGTCTGCCACATGCCGCGCACCTCCGCAGAAGACATCCCGCACGTTGCCTGGACCGACCACCGCATCCTGCGCCGGCCGGAGCTACCTGACCCAAGGCACGATGCTTCGAGTACGGACGGCCTTACTGCCATCTTTTCACCGCAGGCAGATATTCGGGACCAGGCTGTTGCTGCTTACGAGGCTGTCGTCAATGGTCAATCGCGGAATGCAGACGGAGCTCTCGCGCAGCTCCGCGCTGCTTACTCCGCCGGCGCGCACGATACGGTGGTCCTTGAAGGAATGGGAGTCCTGGCCGGGCTGAAAGGCGACGAAGCCGAATCAGAAAAACGCTTCCGGGAACTCCTGGCGCTCGATCCACTGCAACTTACCGGAGGAACGGACCTGGGGGTGCTGCTGGCGCGCAAAGCAGATCTGCAGGCTGCGGTAGATCTTTGGAAGCCGCTGCTGGCAAGGAACGCCGACCTGATTGATTTAGCGCGCGACCTCGCCACCGTGCAGTGTGCGCTCCACGATGACGCGGGCGCGCAGAAGACCATGGCCTACGCACTTCAGTTCTCGCCGGGCGTGCGCAGCGCATGGGCATTCAGGTGCTCGAGTTCTGCCAATACGCCATAAAGAGCGCTGAAGACTGACGGCTCAACAGGCCAGGTTTTCCAGGCAGTAGACGATCTACATCCGTAGGGGGTAGGATCACTACTGCCATGGCGAGCAGGGATGCATACA
>CAXTEW010000323.1:0-2990 GCA_964243175.1 uncultured Acidobacteriaceae bacterium | reverse complement strand
CGACCGGCTTCAATCCACCCGCAAGCGAGTTAGCGCGGAACAGCTTCTTGACCGTATCGGTCGAGTAGCTGTGTTCACGCAGCAGGGCATCGAGCGAGTTGCGCCGGCCCGCCAGGGTCGCCCGCTCGCCGCGCAGGCTGTCGCCCCGGCGGCGCGTTTCCTGCTCTTCCGTGCGCTGCGCGCTCACCTGTGCGCGCAGCCCGGCGAGCTCTGCTTCCAGCCGCTTCAGGCTTTCGCTTGCTGTTTCGAAACGGAGAGAGACCTGGCCTCGCTCGGCGCCCAGCGCGTCTAGGTCGCGCCTCGCAGAATCCAATTCTCCGGTCAGGCGGGCGGCATCGCGGTCGACAGACGCCAGCGACTCCTCGGCCTGGGCCTGCTCGCGCCGCACCTGGCCCAGCTGGTGCAACAGGGAAGTCGCCTCGCGTCGCGCAGCTTCTACCCGGCCCTCTGCCTGGCCTACCGCCGCGTGCGCGTCGCGGGCCTCAACCTGGCGTCTGGCTGCGTCGGCCCGGAAAGCCCCTGCCTCGCTGGCCGCGGTCTCCAGGAACAAGCGCTGCTGTTCGCGTTCCACTTCAAGCCCGGCGAGCTGTTCGCGAGCCTGCGCGAGCTCGGCGGTGGCGGCCAGCAGCCGGATACCCAGCTCCGTGATGCGTTCCGCGTTGCTGTCCTGCCGGGTGCGTGCACGTTCCAGCTCTACTGCACTCTCGCTGGCTGCGCGGCTCCGTTCCCGGGTGGCCGTGTCCAGGCCGTAGCCGCGCTGCTGGGCATCGGCTACCTCGGCCTGCAGTGTCTCGATGGCCTCTGCCTGGGTATCGATCGCCAGCGATAAGGTGCTGATCTGCCCACTGAGCGCTGCCGACTGCTCGTCCATGTCGACAAGTCTGCCGGCCAGCACCACGCGAAGGCGCGCCTGCAGCTCGTCGCGCAGCGCACCGTAGCGCTCTGCTTTGGCTGCCTGGCGCTTGAGCACGACCAGCTGCCGGGCAACTTCGTCAAAGATGTCGTCGATCCGGGCGAGGTTCTGCCGGGCCTGCTCAAGCCGCAGCTCGGACAGCCGCTTCTTGGTCTTGAAGCGGGTGATGCCCGCGGCTTCCTCAATGATTGCGCGACGATCGTGCGGCTTCGAGCTCAGCAGCTGCCCGATACGCTCCTGCCCGATGATCGCGTAGGACTCGGGCCCCAGCCCGGTGCCCATAAAGATGTCGCGAATGTCGCTCAGCCGGCATAGTTTGCCGTTGAGCAGGTACTCACTATCGCCGGTGCGGAACAGGCGGCGGGTCACGACGACTTCGCCATGCTGGGCGGTTTTCTGGAACTTGCGGCGGCGGATCTTCAGCACCACTTCATCCGCGGCGGGTGTGCCTGCGGCCAGCCCGTCCGGGGAAGTCTCGACCTCAGCCTCGTCTGTGATTTCTTCAGGATTTGCTGCCGGCAGCGGTCCCGGCTGCGAGGCCGCGATGATCTGCTCCGCCTCCTGTGCGCGGGCGGCGCGCAGCTGCGCCTCGTCCCAATCATCGCCGCCGTCCGCGGCTCCGTCCGACGCGCTGTCTGCCAGGGGATCCGGGCCATATACTTCCGGATCGATCAGCGTGATGGACACCTCGGCCATGCCCAGGGCGCGACGGTCCCGGGTGCCGGCAAAAATCACGTCTTCCATCTTGCCGCCGCGTAAACTCTTGGCGCTCTGCTCCCCGAGCACCCAGGTCACGCCGTCAAGGATGTTCGATTTGCCACAGCCATTCGGACCAACAACGACGGCGATGCCGCGTCCGGGAAGTGTCACTTCTGTCTTGTCGCAGAAGGATTTGAAGCCGAGGATCTGAATTTTTCTGAGCTTCAGCAATGTCGGTTCGGGCTCCGGAGCAATACAGGGTTCAGGCCCCAGACTATGCGCTCGATTGCGGGTGGGCAAGCGGCAGAAGGCTTGGCGAGCCTGCCGGCGCACACCGGCATGTGGATAAGACAGGACGAAATCGAGCGGGTTTTGGTCTCACGCTGCATCCAACCACCGCATGCCACTGCTTGAGGAGCGCAACACCGTGACAGCGAATGAGCCCCTGGCAGCGGCAGAGCTGCGCGCAGCCAACGAGGTGCGCCGCGCTGCCCGTGCGTCCGCTGCCGGCTCGCTGCTGGACCCATTCATCGAGCCGCTGGAGCGCTCAGCAGTCCCGGCGGCGGGCTGGCTTGCCCGCTCCATGCCGATCGCCTCCCTGAAGAGGGTCTCGCTTGCCGTCCTTTACCTGCTCGCCACGGTGCAGTTTGTCGGGGCTTACATCTTCCTTGAGTGGCCCTACGTGGATGTGCACCTGTGGGAGCGCGGCTATGCGCCCCTGCCATTCCAGGCCAGGCTGCTGCTGGCGCCGCTGTATCGCTGGTTTGACAGCGCGCCCTGGAGCCTTGCGTATGCCTCGCACCTGGCGCGGAACAACTACTTTTTTCCACGCGGCATTACGCCGAACATGGTGCTTGAGTTTTCACTCGGCATCCTGTGTGTCTTGTTCAGCGGGTGGGTCGCGGTACGCCTCTACGACGCCGCGTCGGGTAGCAGGCTGCTGCGGCCGCTGGTGTACCCGCTGTTCCTGGCGCTCTGCACCCTCGCATACATCGTGCACACGGTACAGAACTTTCGCTACGTGTACGACATGCCGAGCCTGGCGGCGTTTGCGCTCGGCTTCTATCTCATCTACTTCCGCAAACCGGTGACCTGGTTTGTCGCGTTGTTTGCGGTGGCGACACTGAACCGCGAAACAACCCTGCTGCTGCTGCCATTCTGGGCTATCTCGCAGACGCTTGGCCCGGATGGCCGCATCCGGTGGCGCGCCCTTGTCAGTCGGCGAGTCCTCGCGGTCGTCCTGCCGCTGGCGGTTTACTGGGCAGTCTGGCACCATGTCGTGTTCTCGATCTTCTCGACGAATGCTTCGGAGTACTACCCGCGACTCTTGTTTAACCTGCGCTGCTTCGCCCGCCTCCGCTACTGGCCGCAGCTCGCC
>CAXTEW010000322.1:0-2992 GCA_964243175.1 uncultured Acidobacteriaceae bacterium | reverse complement strand
GCGATGAAGATGCTGCGCTCGCGGCTGTACGAGTACGAGCTCGACAAGAAGAAGGACGCCTCGCGCCAGGTGGAGGATGCGAAGCTTGATATCAAGTTCGGCTCGCAGATCCGTTCGTACGTGCTGCAGCCGTACCGCATCGCCAAGGATCACAGGACCAAGGTCGAGGTGGGCGACGTGGACAGCGTGCTCGACGGGGCGCTGCAGCCTTTTCTCCAGGGCTACCTGCGGATGCGCAGAAACGGCGCACCGGCGCTCGCATCGAGCGCATCGGATGACCTGGAGCTATGATTCTCCCCGGAATGGAAACCGGGGTGAACAACACGAGCCGAGAAGGCAGGGGTACCGCGGATGAATGAGCCGGAAACGATCCAGAAGATTCTTGAGCAGACAAAGACGATCGCGGTGATAGGGCTGA
This sequence comes from uncultured Acidobacteriaceae bacterium, assembly GCA_964243175.1. GTDB lineage: Bacteria > Acidobacteriota > Terriglobia > Terriglobales > Acidobacteriaceae > EB88. The sequence continues at coordinate 2,574 of CAXTEW010000322.1, read as the reverse complement.
GCGAATCTCCCGGGCGGGCCAGCGGCGGCGTGGCGCGGTACCTGCAGGACGCCGGCTACCGCATCCTGCCGGTTAACCCGCAGATCCAGAGCGCCCTGGGTGTTGATGCCTACCCAACGCTCGACGACGCCTACAAGGCGATGAAGGCGGAGGGTGTCTCGATCGATCTGGTGGACGTTTTCCGGGCATCGAGCTTCGTGCCCGAGATCGTCAAGGATGTAATGCGACTCAAGATCCCGGCAATCTGGCTGCAGCAGGGCGTGTGCCATGAGGAAGCAGCGGAGTGGGCCGAGAACGATGGCGTGCTGACCGTGATGGATCGCTGCATCATGCAGGAGCATGCCGCCAGGAAGCAGCGGGCGCAGGGATGACCTTTGCAGCGACGCATACGCGAGACCTGGTGGGAACGGCTATCACCGTGACCGTGGGCGCGGCTGCGAAGGAGCAGATTGCCGCAGTGACGGTTACATTTGACGGCGAGCTGCTGGAAGACCTGGAGCTCGATATGGGCACCGAGAGTTACACGCGCTCTTTCGCGCAGGTCGGGAGCAGCTTCCCGGAGCAGGACCATACGCTGGTAGTCACCGCGATCGATGCCGGCGGGCAGCCGCATAGCGCAACCACGCGCTGGAGTGATACCTAGGCATGCGGCCGGCCGACCTATGGAAGAGGCTCGCGCCATATCTCGCGTTCCTGTGCCTCGTCACAGCTGCTTGCTCGCCTGGCGATGCGCAAACACAGCATGTAGACACGCAGCACCTGTCACTCGACCTGCTGGTGCCGCCGCAGCAGCTGGTGCGCGGCGCCACCTTCATCGGCGGCTTGCATTTCCAGTTGGAAAAAGGCTGGCATATCTACTGGCTCAACGCAGGCGACTCCGGCGAGCCGCCGCGCGTTCGCTGGACCATGCCCGCGGGCGTCAGCGCGGCGCCCTTTGAGTACCCGGCACCACAGCGGCTCCCGCTTGGTCCCCTCATGGATTTCGGCTATGAGAATGCCGTGACGTTCCCGGTACCTATGCGTGTGGCTGCGGACGCGCCGACTGGCCCGGCTGCCGTGCGTGCCGATGTCGACTGGCTGGTGTGCCGCGAGGTCTGCCTGCCGGGCAAGGCTACAGTATCTGTAACCAGAGCAGTTGCAGCCGCCGGCACGGTCGCGCCGATCGATGCGGCACAACAGCGGCTGGTGCAACAGGGGATCGACTCGCTGCCGAAACCATTGCCGGCCGGGGCAAGCGCGCATTTCGCCGCCGAGGCAAAAGGCTATACGCTCGCGGTGCTCACCGGTCACGAAGCAGAGCAGGCGCTCTTCTTCCCCGCGGATCAGACCGTGATCTCCAATGCCGCGATGCAGGCGGTGGCGCCACTTGACCGCGGTGTCCGGCTGCAGCTGGTGCGGGATGAAAACCAGGCCGGCAAGCTCGCCACGCTCAATGGTGTGCTGGTGCTGCCGGGCGGCGCAGCGTACACCATCGCGGCGACGCCGGGAACCATTCTCGCTTCTGTCGCGACGAGTGCGCCTGCTGACGGAGGGTTCCTGCACGCGATGCTCCTGGCCTTTGCCGGGGGCATCATCCTGAATCTCATGCCGTGCGTCTTTCCCGTGCTGTTTATCAAGGGGCTTTCGCTGGTGCAGACCTCGCGCGAAGAACAGGGCGCCCTGCGGAGGCACGGCTGGGTCTACACGCTCGGCATCGTGGTCTCGTTCTGGATCGTGGTGGGCGTCCTGCTCGCCATACGCGACGTGGGACATGGACTGGGTTGGGGATTCCAGTTCCAGTCGCCTGTCTTCCTCGCGATCATGGCTCTGTTCCTGTTCTTTCTCTCGCTCTCGCTTGCAGGGCAGTTTGAGGTAGGGCTGTCGCTTACCAGCGCCGGCGGCTCGCTGGCCCGGAAACAGGGCTACGCTGGCTCATTTTTTACAGGCGTGCTGGCCACCGTTGTGGCTACCCCGTGCACGGCGCCACTGATGGGCGTCGCGATTGGCTATGCGCTCGCTCATGAAGGCGCTGTTGTTTTCGAGATCTTTACGGCGCTTGGCCTGGGACTGGCGACGCCCTATCTCCTGCTGGTGTACAACCCGCGCTGGACACGCCTGCTGCCGCGCCCAGGCGCATGGATGGAAGTGCTGAAGCAGCTCACGTCCATCCCCATCTTCGCGACCGTCATCTGGCTGGTCTGGCTCTTTACCCAGGCTGCTGGAGTAAACGCGCTGCTTGGGCTGCTGGCTGGTTTTCTGCTGCTGGCGATCGCAGGCGCACTGCTGGGTCGTTACCCGGCTGCACGCACCGCCACGATCGCCGCGGTGCTGGTCGCATTGCTTGCCATCGCGCTGCCAGTGTATGCCGTGCAGGCTTTCGGCGCACCGCTGGGTGTCGCTGTCTCCGCCCCAGGCAAGGGCAATGACTGGAAGCCGTTTACGCCCGATGCCGTGGCGATGTACCGCGCCGAGGGCAAACCGGTGCTGGTGGACTTCACAGCGGCATGGTGCCTTAGCTGCCAGGTGAATGAGCGTGTCGTGCTCGACCGCGCTGATGTGCAGCAGCGCCTGCGGGAGAGCGGCGTGGTCCTGCTG
>CAXTEW010000321.1:0-2995 GCA_964243175.1 uncultured Acidobacteriaceae bacterium | reverse complement strand
TGTAGAGCGCAGAGGTGCGCGACGCAGTATCGAGCGCAACCGTGTGGATGCGGGAAAGCTCGCCGGATGTGGGTGGCGCGAGATCCGGCTCCTCGCCGGCTTCAGTCGCGGTTCCGTTGTCGGCGCGCAGCACCAGCAGCAGCGAGCGGATGGCACCGAGCGAGGCAATGGCGCAGCCCGGTACGACTGCCAGTCCGGGGATCGTGGCATAGGCGCCTATGGGGATAAGTCCCAGGTCGGCGGCCCCTGCGGCGAGCGCGGCTGCGCAGGCCGCGGGCGTCATCTTCTCGACGGCGTAGCGGCTTTCAAGCGCTTGGGCGATGGGGGCATGCTCGAAGTTCCACATCAAGGGTGCAGGATTCAGGAAGTCGATCGCCGCCACCCGCAGCAATGGGGTCACAACGAACCACGGCGTAATGGGCGCAGCCACACCGGCGCGAATGTGCAGAGCAGCGCCAGCGCCTGCACAAGAGGAAGAGCGTTCGTCGCCGGAAGCAGTGCATAGGCGCACCAGGCGAGCGAAATCCAGAAGGCCATGTTGGCCGAAGCAGCCAGGTACACCCAGTTCGGAAAGCGGTGCTGGTCGCCGGAAAAGTTCATCTGCTCGACAGGCGGATAGGGTTCCCGCGCCCGCCAGCCAGTGGCGCGCAGCGCAACCACCGGCATCACATTGAGAGTAAGCACCATGGCAACCCAGGCTGGCAGCGCCCATGGTAGCGCGCCGTAGTGAGCGAACACGATGAGGGTGACAGCAATGGTCAGCAGGATGTTGAGCGTAGCGCCGGCGTTGACCAGCGCGGGAAAGCGCGCCATGTCGCCGAGGCGATTCATCTGATCAAGCGGCTTGGTCGGCGGCAGTGCGAAAATGGGCGGCATACATCCATGGTCCCTGAAACACTGTAGCTGGTTCACAGGTGTGGGGTGGGAGAGAAGCAGATGGCATCAAGCGAACAAGCACGCAATGTACTGGGTGGCACTCTCGAAACCTGCGGCAAGGACCCGATGACCGGATTCTACCGGACCGGCTGCTGCGAAACCGGGCCGGATGATGTTGGTGTTCACGTGGTGTGTGCCGTGGTGACAGCAGAGTTCCTGGTGTTCTCGAAACAGCAGGGCAACGACCTGACGACGTCGCGCCCTGGATTCGCCGGGCTGCAGGCGGGCGACCCGTGGTGCCTGTGTGGCCTGCGGTGGATGGAAGCCGAGCGTAGCGGCGTGGCGCCGCCGATCGTGCTGGCGGCGACGCACGAAGCCATGCTGCGACTGGTTTCGCTGGAGACGCTGATGCAGTATGCGCTGGATCGTGAGATGGTCGAAGGGCGGTAGGCGGGCTGGTCTGCGCCGGTTGCCTGCAAAGCTGAAGCAAATCCTTCGGCTACGCCCAGGATGACCCTGTTTCTTTTTCTGCTTGGAGAACACGCGTCACGAAGTGACCGCCAGCCGCGCAGGCGGTCTTGCTCTTTCCGTAAGAGTGGAAGCAGGTACTTCGGGTACTTGCCTGCCTGCGCTGCTGGCAGTAGGGTCGGGCTAACTTTCCGGTTCCACTGATCCCAGGCAGACGTCGACGCCGGGAAACTTGCGGGCGGGCGAGTGGAGGTTCCCCTTTGCCCGGTTCCCAGGCGTTCTCCAAGCTTCCCGCACCCAGTGTTGTAGCGCCGCCCATCCACGCTTCGGCCGAGGATCCGGAGCGCCTGGCATGGCTCGCGCTGATTCTGACCCCGGGTCTCGGTCCGCAGCGCATCCTGAAGGCAGTGGAGCGGGTTGGCTCGGCGCTGTTGGTCGCCCGCCTGCCCCTGACAGCGCTCGAAGGGCAGCGTTTCCCTGCCGCATCAGCACAGTTCGTCGCCAATGGCCAGGCGTGGCTTGCCGCCACAGAAGAAGCCGAGCGTTTGCGCGCCATGGGCGCCGGCTTTGTCTGTTTTGAAGATGCCCTTTACCCCGAGCGGCTGCGCGAGATCTACGACCCGCCGCCGGTGCTGTGGGTCCGTGGAGACGCTGCGCTGCTCTCCCAGTACGGCATCGCGGTCGTCGGCACCCGGCAGCCCAGCCCCTACGGCTCCGGCATGGCCGAGCTGCTCTCCCGCGATCTCGCCACACGCAACCTGGTCATCATCAGCGGCATGGCCCGCGGCATCGACACGTTTGCTCACCGCGGTGCCATCGCCAGCGGCAAGCCCACAGTCGCCATCTGGGGGACCGGCATCGATGTCATCTATCCGAAAGAGAACAAGGCGCTGGCCGAGCAGATCCTCGCGGGCGGCGGCTGTATCGCGACCGAGCAGCCGCTCGGCACCTATCCCGCGCCGCCTAATTTCCCCAAGCGCAACCGCATCCTGAGCGCCCTCTCGATCGGCGTCCTGGTCGTCGAGGCAGCCGAGTACTCCGGCTCCCGCGTGACTGCGCGCTGTGCCCTGGAGCAGAACCGCGATGTGTACGCGGTCCCGGGGAACGTAACGAACAAGAACTCCTGGGGGCCGAACACCTTGATTAAGCAGGGCGCCAAGCTGGTTGCGACCTGGGAAGACCTGTGGGAAGACCTGCCGTCGCAGGTGCGCATCGAGCTCGAAGCCACGCTGCTCGGGTTCGCGCCCGAGCCGCCGGGCACCGCGGCCACTTTGTTTGACAATGCAGGCCTCCCACCTACCGAATCGCGGCTGCTGTCCGTCCTACACCATGACGAATCACTGCAACTCGATGAAATTATGGAGAAGGTGGAAGGCGAGTTCACCCCGGCCGAGGTGTTCACAACATTGTTCGAGCTGGAGCTTGCTGGCAGGATCAAGCAACTGCCCGGCAAGCATTTCGTGCGGACGTTTTAACGCCCACGCGGCGGCGGCTACGGCTGCAGCTTCACTTTCTCGGTTCTTTTTGCCTTGCGCCGCATCTGTAGCTATCCAAAGAGCCTCCGGAGCGCCGGGCGATGCAGTTCTGTATAAGCCCGGAGTAGTCTCCGATCGGTTTGGACCCTATGCCGGTGCTGATGCATCGGACAGCT
>CAXTEW010000320.1:0-2998 GCA_964243175.1 uncultured Acidobacteriaceae bacterium | reverse complement strand
AGCCACCCATCACGACGGTCCGGCCAGAGGTGGCAAGTGGCAGAACATGCATGGCTAGCCGATCGGCGATCAGGTCGTCCTGTGGGATAGCGCGACCGTGCTGATTGTCGGTAGCGATACAGGTGCGCGCGTCGATATGGATGCCCTCGAGGCCACGCTCGGCGAAAGTCTCGGCAACCATGCGGCTGGAAAGGCGCTCCCCGAAAGAGGCGACCAGGTCTGTCGTCCGGGGAGTCAGTTCACCGACCGCGGAAAGACCGCGCAGAACTTCATCGAGCGAATCAAACTCGGCGTCAATGACTTTCCCGATGGCCGCGTAACGTTCCGGCGAGAGCAGCGTGCAGGCAACTTCAAGATGGCGATTGCGCAGGCGGCCACTGATGGCAAGCGCACCAGTGCGATCACCGCGGCCCGCAGCAGTCCCGGCGGCAAGCAACTGGTCTGTCACCTTCGCCATGGCGCTCACGACCACGATCGGTTGCACACCCTGCTGACGCCGCGTGCTGACAATCTTTGCCGTACGTTCAATGGCGGCGGCATCTTCGACCGACGTGCCACCGAACTTCATCACTACGACTTTGGAGCGCTCTGCTGCCTGGCTCATACGAGGGCAGCCGATGGATTGAGTATGCCCAGCGCGACCAGTAGTTCTGCATTCAAAAGGGCCGCACCGGCTGCTCCCCGGATGGTGTTATGCGAGAGTACCGTGAACTTCCAGTCGAGCAGTTTGCATGGTCGCAGACGACCGACAGTCGCGGTCATCCCGGCGCCGCGCATGCGGTCAAGTCGAGGCTGAGGGCGATCATCCGCGGTTACGAATACAACAGGGTTCTCCGGAGCTGTCGGGAGCTGCTGACCTTCAAGCGGCGCAAAATCGCGCCAGGCTTCGAGGATCTGTTCGCGCGTGGCTGGCTGGCGCAGTTTGACCGATACCGATTCGGTATGGCCATCTTCCACTGCTACGCGGTTGCAACTGGCGCTGATCTTCGCGTCCAGATGCTCGATCGTCGAACCATGAAGCTTGCCAAGCAGCTTCCCGGTCTCTTCCTCAAGCTTTTCTTCTTCGTTCTTGATGAAGGGCACAACGTTGCCGAGGATATCGAGCGAAGGCACGCCGGGATACCCTGCGCCGCTCACCGCCTGCATGGTGGTGACGAAGATGCTCTCGATACCGAACCGGTCCTCAAGCGGCTTAAGGGCCATCACCAGTCCGATGGCCGAGCAGTTTGGATTGGTGACAATGTAGCCGCCCGATTCCTTGCGCCAGCTCTGTTCCTCGATCAGGCGCAGATGATCACCGTTGACCTCGGGGATAACGAGCGGTACGTCAGCCTGCATACGGAAGGCGCTCGAATTCGAAATCACCGCGCAACCGGCAGCAGCAAAGCGCGGTTCCATCTCGCGTGCGATATCAGTATCGAGGGCTGCGAAGATGACACGCGGTGCTCCGTCCGGAGTTGCGGGTGAAACGGGCAGGTCGGCGATCGCATCCGGGAGCGGCGTGTCCAGCTTCCAGCGCACGGCGTCGCCGTAGCGCTTGCCGCTGGAACGATCCGATGCCGCGAGCCACGCGATCTCAAACCACGGGTGGTTCTCGAGGAGCTGGATGAAGCGCTGGCCGACCATACCGGTGGCGCCAAGGATACCGACGGGCTGCTTGGAATGTCTCGACTTGGAGTGATCTGGTTGCATTGTGCTTGACCTGAATTTTACAGCACCGTTTTTAGTTGACTCGGTAGAAACGAAGCAGACGAAGCTGTAAGTACCGGAATGGGCACGGGTGAGCCGCGGATGATCATTTCGGGAATGGATGACGGGACTCGCACAATGCCTTCGTGCAAAGCATGCTCTGCGCCGATAGGGTAACCATGGGCGGACGGGAGTGTTGAGCGCGGCAGAAAAAACCTTTTCCATCATGATGGAGCGGTATCATGCGGGCTGCTTCAGCGAGGCCGCGCTGCTTGGGTGGGAGCTGATCAAACAGGATCCGCGCGAACCGGCGTGGCTCAAGCTGCTGGCTCTGGCGGAACACAAACAGGGGAATCAGGCTGCCGCGCTCGTCCTGCTCAAACGTGCGATCAAGGCTGAGCCGCATGGAGTAGCGCAGTGGAATGACCTGGGCAATGTGTACAGTTCGGTCGGAGATTTTCAGCAGGCGGAGGAGGCTTACCACACTGCGCTATCGTTCAATCCCGACTGTGCCGAGGCGTACAACAACCTGGGCGTGCTGGCCGGGGAACGGGCGGACTATGTGGAGGCGCGCCGCCTTTATGAAAAGGCTCTGCGGCTACGTCCAAAGTACGCAGAAGCCATCTACAACCTGGGAATTGCGCTCACAGCCGTGGGCAAATATCAGAAGGCCGCACGGCGTTACGAACAGACCATCGCGCTCTCACCGACTCATTCCCGGGCAGGCTTCAACCTGGCGCTGACACGCCTGCTGCTGGGCGATCTGCCGGGCGGCTGGAAGTGGTGGGAATCCCGCTGGCTGACGCCGCAGCTGGCTCCGGCCCTGCGAAAATATCCGCAGCCGGCGTGGACCGGCGGTTCGCTGGCCGGCAAGCGGATACTGCTCTACGCTGAGCAGGGTCTGGGCGATACGCTGCAATTTATCCGTTATCTGCCGATGGTGGCAGCCAGGGGCGCGACCATCGTGCTCGAAGTGCAAAAGCCCCTGATACCGCTTTTTCAGCCGCTGTTCGCGGGCTGGACGAAGGGTAATGGCGGCGCGTCTGGAGATGAGGTGATCCTGGCGCAGGGTGGTGATGAAGTGCCATCAATCGATACACACTGCTCCCTGATGAGTCTGCCGGCGGTCTTCAACACTACGCTCACCACGATCCCTGCTGCTGCCGGCTACCTGCGGTGTGAGCACAATCTCCCGGCGGAGAAGACGGCGGGCCTGCAGGTTGGTATTGTGTGGGCGGGAAGTGCCACTCACAAGCGTGACCATGCCCGCTCGCTGCCACTGGCCATAATGCGTCCACTGTTCGACCTG
>CAXTEW010000319.1:0-3008 GCA_964243175.1 uncultured Acidobacteriaceae bacterium | reverse complement strand
TGCGATCCAAACGATCCTTGTGTATGGGCGGCATGCGTTCTACGGCGATCGCGTGGGGACCGGTAACGGGAAGCTCGGTATACCGGTCCGCCAGGAGTTCTCGTCGCAGCCTGCCTGCATTGACCGTGAAGCCCGGCCTCCTCAATGAGGTTTTAATGCTGATTTCCCAGATGCTCGCTACGCTGAAGACCAGCTCCGTCTGCGAGTCCGCGAGGTAGCCCTCGAGCGTGACGGGCAGCGATTGAGAACTTGTCGCGATCCATATCAAAAGGTGAGTATCGAGTAGCAGTTTCAAACAGCGTCGTCCCCTTCGCTGCCATAGAACATCTCTTCAATTTCTTTGCTGAACATCGTGTCGAAATCGTCGGGAACCACAAATTCACCTGCCATGAAGCCCGTCCGCCGCTTGAACATCGACTCTTCAATTGGCACCACCTTGACCATTGGTTTACCCGCTTTCGCAATGATGAACGGCTCGCCATTCGCCGCTTTCTCAACCAGCCGCGACAGGTGGGTCTTCGCTTCGTGCATGTTGATTATGTTCATAGCCACTCCGGACTAAGCTTGATGGACTAAGTCTACCATGTCCTCCCCTTCGAATGGTCTCGCATGACTGAAAGCGCATAACCTTGATCTGGACGGGCGCAAGGAAGCGCTAGCCAATTACAGGAGTTGCTTGCATCCATTCCGCTTTCCGTGGTATCCCATAGGTACAGTTCAAGTTTGCTCCTTAGGAGCGGGCCTGGATTTCATGAAGAGTGGTTGAGGGACGGGCCCTGTGACGCCACGACAACCGGCCGGTGCAATTCCGGACAACGGTGTCAACTCTCTCCCGAAGGTCAAGGCATAGCCTGGGCTGGATGGGGAACATGAGATTCGGGGTGTTGCCGCGTAAGCTGGCGCCATCTCGCTAATTTCCAAAGCAAGTGCAAGGGTCTTCGCTGCGATCATTTGGCAGCGTCGTACGCGTCACCTAGGATTGCCCGTACCATCGACTGCTCGCGAGGGCAAAGATGGCAGCAGCATACGAGTTACGTTGTCGTGAGTGCGGAAAACGGTACGATAACGCACCGCTTTCGATCTGTGACGAGTGTTTCTCCCCACTCGAAGTGTTCGTCGATCTCGATCTGGCGAAGGGGACGGTAACGCGCGAGTCCATCGCGCAGGGTCCCAGCTCCATGTGGCGCTACCAGGCGCTGCTGCCGGTCCCCGAGTCGTATGAGCCGACCACCCCGGCCGGCTGGACCCCGCTGCTCAAAGCGCCAAATCTTGGCAGCCGCATCGGTGCCTCCAATCTCTACATCAAGAACGATGCCGTGTGCCTGCCGACCCTTTCGTTCAAGGACCGCGTTGTGTCTGTCGCGCTGGCGAACGCCCAGGCTTTCGGCTTCGATACGGTCGGCTGCTCGTCGACTGGCAATCTCGCCAATGCGGTCGCTGCGCAGGCGGCGCGGCTTGGTCTCAAGACCTACATCCTGGTGCCTGCTGACCTTGAAGCCGCAAAGATCCTGAATACCGAGGTGTATGGCGCTCACCTAGTCCGCATCGATGGCAACTACGACCACGTGAACCGGCTCTGCTCGCAGATCGCGGACCGCTTCCACTGGGGCTTCGTGAACGTCAACCTGCGCCCCTACTATGCCGAAGGCTCAAAGACGGTCGGCTACGAGATCGCCGAGCAGCTGGGCTGGCGCCTGCCAGACAACATCGTCTGCCCCATGGCGGGCGGCTCCCTGATAACCAAGATCAAGAAGGCTTTCCGCGAGCTGGTTGCGCTTGGCCTGGTCGCCGACAAGCAAGTCCGCTTCTTCGGCGCGCAGGCAACGGGCTGCTCGCCTATCTCCGTCGCGGTCAAGACAGGTGCCGACTCCATCGAACCGCAAAAGCCGAACACCATCGCCCGCTCCCTCGCGATCGGCAACCCGGCAGACGGCGTCTATGCAGCGCGCGCCATTCTTGAGAGCGGTGGCTGGGCCGAGGACGTATCCGACCTGGAGCTGGTGTCCGGCATACGCGAGCTTGCCGAAAGCGAAGGTATCTTTACGGAGACAGCCGGGGGCGTCACCACGGCGGTGACCGCGCGCTTGTACGCCCACGGCCGTATCCATCCGGATGAGCTGACCGTCGCCTGCATCACGGGTAACGGCCTCAAGACGACTGACGCCCTGGCTGGCTGTTTCGAGAAGCGGGAAGCCGTCCGTCCTCGCCTGCGTGATTTTGAAGACTATGTGGATCGCAACCAGTTCGCAGCAGAACTCGTAGGAGGAAAGTAATGCCGGTACGCATCCTGCTGCCCAGTGCCTTTCAGAAACACACCAATGGCGAACGCGAGCTGGAGTCGAAAGCGGCTCACCTGCCCGAGTTGATTGAAGACATCGAAATCACTTTCCCCGCGCTTAAAACCCACCTGCGTGGGGAAGATGGCCAGGTGCGCCGCTTTATCAACTTCTATGTCAACGAGGAGGACATCCGCTTCCTGGGCAACGAGAAGTATGCGTTCCAGGACGGGGACGAGGTACTGGTTATCCCCTCGATCGCCGGCGGCAGCGCTGCCTCGCACCCATGTTGTTGCTCGTACTGTGGCCGGGAAGAGTGCTGCTGCGCTTGAGCAGTGACCGCGGTTCAGATACAAACGACGCATGATCAAGATCAAGCTGCTCGACCCCAGGGCACGTGTGCCCTCGGTGAACTACCCTGGCCATGACCTGGGCTTCGACTTGTACGCGTTGGAGGATGTGGTTCTCGAGCCCGGCGTTCCCGTGAAGGTACGCACGGGCATCGCGGTTGAGGGGCCCGCGGGGATGGGGTTTGTGCTGGGTGACCGCTCCAGCATGGCCGCAAAGGGGATCACCTACGCGGGCGGACGCATCGACGCTGGCTACCGCGGCGAAATCCTGGTGTGCCTGGTGAACCTCAACCAGCCGCGCTACCAGATCGCCCTCGAAAGGAACGCAGCAGGCAGCGTGGTCGGCGCCGCGCTGGAGGCGACCGATGTCTTGGTGGCCATC
>CAXTEW010000318.1:0-3017 GCA_964243175.1 uncultured Acidobacteriaceae bacterium | reverse complement strand
GAGGAGATTTCATCGAGCACCATCAGGCGGCTCGGGTCAGAAACGGCAATCACCAGCCGGTCCTCAAACTGCTCGATGGGTACAAAGTTGTAGCGGAACATCATGTCGACGGGAACGCCGCGAAACAGGTCGTGCTGGATGCGGAAGTTTTTGAGGTCGACAAACTCGCAGCGGTAGCGGCGGGCCAGTGCCTGCGCGTGCGCGATCTCCTCCGTTTCCAGAGAAATGACGGGGAGAACAGGAACAATGGGAACAGTGAGAACTGGGGCTTCGGCCATGACTTCGATTCCGTTTCGTACGTGGTGGGTCGTATTCCGTTGAGTAGCTCGGCTGCGCCGAATGGTGCATGCGCAAGTTGACTGTAGCCTGCCGTGGTTGCGGCGCGGGCGCCTCTTCTCCCCGCTAGTGCTGTTGCAGGTTACTCGCGTTACCGAGCGAGAAGATGGGCAGGTAGAGCGCGATGAGGATCACGACCACCACCACGCCCATGACGATCAGGATCGCCGGCTCAATCAGCGCGAGCGATGCGGTGAGCGCGGTCTGCACGTCCTCCTCGAAGAACTCGGCAACCGAGTTGAGCATCTGGGGCAGCGCGCCGGTCGACTCGCCGACCTCGATCATTTCAGTCGAGAGGGCCGGGAAGACGCCGGTCTGGTTGAGGCTGGTCGACAGCCCTTTGCCCTCGCGCACACTGGTGACCGACTTGAAGACGGAGCGCGAGATGCGCGTCGATGAGATAGAGCGGGCTGCTGTTTCGAGCGACGGCACCAGGGGCAGGCCGCCGGTCAGCAGGGTCGAGAGTGTGCGGGCGAAAAGCGCGACTTGATACTTGAGCCAGATGGACCCAAAGATGGGCAGCTTGATGCGGATGCCGTCGATCGTGTCAGCGCCGGATGCGCTCTTGCTCCAGCGGTAGAGCAGGTAGCCGGCGACGATGACCACCGGCAGCACGTAGAAGAAGTAGTGCTGCGAGGCTTTGCCAAACGCAAGCAGGCCGAGCGTCAGGCCAGGCAGCTTGGTACCCACCTGGTCATACAGGGTGGCAAATTGTGGCACCACGAAGGTGATGAGAAAAATAAACAGGCCGATAACCAGCAGGACCAGCAGTACGGGGTAGATAAGCGAGGCCTGCAGCTTTTTACGGAAGGTCAGCGAGATGCGCTGAAACTGGAGGAAGCGGCCGAGTACCTCTTCGAGGTTGCCGGAGCGCTCCCCTGCCAGCAGCGTAACCGTGTAGATGACCGGGAACCCGCCCTGGGCCTCGAACGCGCCGGAGATGGACTCACCCTGGCGAACCCGCTCGGCGACGTTGGTCAGCTGCGCGGCAAAGGCGGGATTCTTCTGACTCTTGGCGAGCATTTCGAGCGAGCTCAGGATGGGCAGGCCGGCCCGGATCAGGGTCAGCAGCTGCTGGTTGAAGATCAGGAAGGACTCGAGCTTGGCCTTGCGCTGACCGCCGCCCACGCCGCCGATCCCTTTCGCCTTGACCGAAAGCACGTGGAAGCCGGCCTGGGTGTAGCGCAGGCGCAGTTCATCGGCGGTCGCAGCAGCCTGGGTCTGCTCCTGCATCCGTCCTCGCTCGTCGGTCAGTTTGACGAGAAATTCTGCCATCGTTCCTTGTGCCCTCGGGCTGCCTAGAGAAGGCAGGCGCCGGGGCAGTTCTCCTGTCTTCTACCCCGCTAGGGTATCAGTTTCGGCCCGGCTTTCCGCTTGGGGCAGGGCCGGCGTCCTGCCCTATAGACGTTTGGCGCGGCTTTCCGGATAGGGGCCGCGGAATGCTTATTACTTCGGTACCGAGCGGGCCTTTGGTGCGGGTGGTGCGGGGTCCAGGGCTTCGGGGTTGAGCTTGGCGATGCGGCCATGCGGACCGACCACCCAGGGCAGGCTGAGCGCGTTCCACTCGCCGCCTTTCGGGGTGTTGGCGGGGGCATGCTCGAGCGGCTGCCAGGTCCTGCCGCCGTCGCGCGAGATGTCGGAGCCGTTCGGGCCGACCGTGATCCAGGCCTGGATCTCAGGGGACCAGGCGACGGCAGAGCGGTAGCCGCCCGGGGGTGTGGTTGCGGCTGTCCAGTGCTGGCCGTCCGGGCTCCACGCTGCGGTTCCTCCAACTTCATGCGGACGAGCGTAGTCTCCTCCAACGGCCACCAGGGTGTAGCCATAGCCGCTGGAGTCGAGAGCGTGGTAGCCGAGCGAGAACACGCCGGCCGTCGTGCCTCCTGTCATGGGCAAGCGAGTCGCCGCCCAGGTTTCGGTCATCCGGATAGGAGTTTTCTTGCCGGTCGCAGAGAAGTCGATCTTCCCGGTATGGCTCTGGGCGTAGACAAAGCCGCCGCCTGTGCCGAAGATCATCGGTTCACGCGGACCTGCGAGAAGTGAGGTGTTGCTGGCGGCAAAGGCGCCGGATCCGCTGGTTGCAACCCCCAGCCCGGGTGCCTCAGAGCGCTTCCAGCTTTGGCCGCCATCATCGGTTGCCAGCAGCACGAAACGTCCATCGACCGGGTCACCCAGCAGGTAGCCCTTCATGCGGGTCTGAAAGACCATGGCGTCGAAGAAGCCGTCCTTATCCGCATTTGTGTAGAGCAGGGTCCAGTGGGCGCAGCCATCGGTTGTCTCGTAGAGCCGGGAAAGCGCTCCCGGACCGCTCGACATGACGACCGCTGTCTGGTCGTCCCATGCCCAGATGGCGCGGAAGTCGAGCTTTTCCGCGCCTGTTGGCGTGGCGCACTGCTGCCACTCGAAGCCGGAATCCTGCGAGCGGAGTACCGTTCCTTCGCTGCCGGAGGCCCAGACGACGCCACCGCCGACGGCGTGGATGCCGCGCAGGTCGGCCGTGGTTTCGCTCGGCTCCAGCTGCCAGGGGCCGAACGATTGCGCTGCGATTGGCGTGGCTGCGAGGAGCAAGAGGGCAGGCAGGAAGCGCATGCGCACCAGCATACGCGGGTGCCCGGGATTGCCTGCTGCGGTGGGGGCGGGTCAGGGTCAACCGCAGGTCCTTCGGCTGCGTTCGGCCACGGGCC
>CAXTEW010000317.1:0-3020 GCA_964243175.1 uncultured Acidobacteriaceae bacterium | reverse complement strand
AATGGCTTGCCGGCGTCGACGCCTTGATGCTGCCGCGTGTCGCCGATCACAAGCACCCGGTCCTGCGGCCCGATCCTGTCGAGGAAGTCGCGCATCTGCCGCGTGCTGGCCAGGCTGGACTCGTCGAGCATGTAGAGATGGCGGCTGGTAGGGTCAGACTGCTGCTGGCCCCTGGCAAGGAAGCCCTGCAGCGTATCTGCCGAGATCCCGGCTTCGCGAAGCTGCCCGGCAGCCTTCGATGTGGGAGCAAAGCCCTCGACGGCATACCCCTTGTGCTCGGCCGCCTCGCGGATCGTTCGCAGCGTGGTCGTCTTGCCGGTGCCAGCAAGGCCCTGCAGGCCCTGGACTCGGTCAGCCGAGGTCAGGACCTGGACGACTGCTTCCCTCTGCCCGCTGTTGAGCTTCTCGCGGCCGGCTGCATAGGCTGCGGCTTGCTCCGGCTGTAGAAATGGTTCGGACTTCCCCTTCCCTGAAAGCACGCTCTGTACCGCCTGACGCTCAAGCGCGATGGTCTGTGGCGTCGTCACCTGGCGGGCCGAAGCGTACTTCTGCCCCTTTGCCTCGAGGAACTCGCCAGTAGCCACCCTGGACTCGAAAGCAGGCCGTACCTGTGAGTAGGTCAGCTCGCCCATGCCGTGCCGCAACGCATCGCGCATCAACGTCCGTTCGTCAGTGACCGCCTCACGCTCGAACGACTTCTCTTTAGCGTAGGTGATCGCATCCTCAACGCGCCTAGCCGGCGCCGTGGCGATCATCCTTGCCCGGGCGAGAGCTGCAGCGACTACAAGATCAGCCTGGTTGCCATGTTCCCGGGCAATGGCTTCGTGAGCCGCCAGCACTTCTTCTTTCCCGAGTGGGATCTTGCTATCGCGCGTCGAGTGAGCTGCAATCTGTGCCGCGGCCGGTCCCTGCCAGCCGTCAGCCTCCATGTGCTCCCGGATCTGCTGCGATCGTGGGCTCGACGCCTCGATGTACTCGCGGCTGATTCCCTTCACCTCGGGCGCGCCGCTCTTCCCTGCTTCGATTTCGTATCCGAGGGAGCGGAGCCGAATCGTTAGCTCCGACTGGTAGACGGCCGTCGCGAACTGCTGCGTCTCAAACAGCGCCTTCGACTCAAGAGCCCGCGTCGAGCCGTCCCCGCGCTGGGTCACGTTGAAGATCACTGCATGGGTGTGGAGCTGCGGCGCGGCATAGCCTTCGACCGGGCGCGCGGTGTCGTGCTCGAAGGCAGCCGCGGCGAAGCTGCCGGTACGCTCTGCCGGCGTGTTGCCGCCCAGCCTGGCATGCGTGTAGGACTCCAGCTGGTTTAAGGCTTCAGCGACGGCCTCGCGGTGGGCCACGCGCACGCGGTCGTCCCCACCTACCAGGGCAACAAGCGAGACAGATTTCGGTGCGGAGAAGGTCGCGTCCCAGCCGGCACGATGCTCCGCAGGCTTCACCTCTTCGCCCCGGGCATTTACGTAGGCGGTTGAGGCCCTGGTCCTCACAAGCGTCTCGCCTGTCGCCGGATCCCGGCCTTCAGAGAGCCTGGCGAAGTCCCCGGCCGTCACAGCGCCTTTCAGGTTCATCAAGTCGGCCAGGCGCCCATGCCATTGGCCTTGCGCCTCGTCGCCCTTCTGCCAGTAGTTCTTCTCCGCACCTGCTGCGGTTGAGAACTCATTCTCGTGGTATGTCTGGGCTTGGCCTGCATTGAGAGCCGGCGAAATGCTCAACATGGTGAACTCCTAGGAACACGGCTACAGGAGACGCCGCTATCGTCCACTTTGGTCCCGGCGTTAGGAAAGCTCCGAGCCCAAAGTGGACGGTGAGAGGTGCTCATCCTGGAAATGTCCCATACACCCGCAGATGTATTGGTCTGCTCCAGGCCTCAAGCCCATGCTTGTCCAGAACTGGTCATCTGTTACATCGATAGCCTGAGTCACCAAACGGAAGTCGTTTGTGCTGCCGCAAATGCGGCAGGATCCCGAGTTCGCTGACAGGGGGTGTGTGGAGAGAAGGACCATTACCGGGCCGTAAGGCTGGCCTGTGGAGTCCTTGGTTACTACGAAGGGTTTTGCTAGGTACATATGACCTCCTGCTGAATGTTTGCGAAGAATATACAGGCGGTGCATGCCGTGTCAGTTCGTACGCGCATCTACGAGGCGCGGCGATCCTAGTTTGCTGCACTTCTAAACAAAGCTGGCATCTGATCGACTTCTCTCCTGTCATCGTCTGCGACTTTATCGTTCTCTGACAAAGGTGGCGGAGCAGGAGTCGAAGTCAGCCTCAGAAGTTCGCGCGCGATGAACCCTTTCGCCGTACCCGGAATGTGCAGATACTCGAAGTGAAAGCGCGTGACCGTGTTTCCGATCTTCATAATCGCGTGCAGGTCAGGCATGCCGCTGACCTCTGACTCGAGCACAAGCGGTTCTACCTGGCGATCCAGCGTGAAGTTCTTCCCGTGGCGTGAGCCATCGAACTTGGTCTCTCGCACGCGCTCGATCTCAACCGAGCCGATCATCTTGCTCACCCACTCGGCCGCCTTCGGTTCCGTCGTGCGCAGGACCAACTTCGTGGCCGGCTGCGACATCATCACCTCGGCGTTGTGGCCGTAGATGGTCTCAAGCTGCGCCTTGCCCTGGAAGCCGATCACGACGGGGTTCTTGCTCTTCCGATTCTCCGTCAGCGCCGTGTGCAACTGCGGCAGCTTTTGCAGGCTGGCGAGCTCGTCGATCACGAACCAGACCGGCCGCTGCTCTTTCGTAGGCTCAGTCAGCAGCCGCATGACCAGCAGATCGATCCAGAGCGAGTGCAGGGGCTGGATTGCCGCGCGGTGCGTTGGCTGCGAAGTCAGGAAGATCCAGCCCTTGCGTTCCTTGGCCCACTCCCTGGCTGTCCAGGTACGACCCTCGGCTTCTTCCGGCGTCGGCAGGTAGCGCAGCGACTTGGCCTTCAGCCCGAGCGAGGAGAGCACCCCGGTGCGTTGCGGCCCGGCGCTCTTGTTGATGAAGTGCGCGATCTCGGTGCCCTGTACCAGCTGC
>CAXTEW010000316.1:0-3030 GCA_964243175.1 uncultured Acidobacteriaceae bacterium | reverse complement strand
GTCAGGGCTGCGTCCTTGGAGCTGGTCAGCACATCCCCCACAAAAGCCTTGTCGATCTTCAGCTCATCCAGCGGCAGGTTTTTCAACAACGAGAGTGAGGAATAACCTATGCCGAAATCATCGATCGAGAAGGATATGCCCCGGGCTTTCAGCGTGGTCATCTTCGCCAGCGTGTCCTCCACGTTCGAGAACATCGCGCTCTCCGTAAACTCAAGCGTCAGCTTATGGGGGTCGGCTCCCAGCTGGTCAATGATCGCGAGCATGTTGCTGACGAATCGCGGCTGCTGGAACTCGTACGCACTCACATTGACCGACAAGCGCATGTGGGAGGAAGCAGGCCGCTTGCCCCACGCGACGAGCTGTGCGCAGGCAGTCTTGAGAAGCCAGCGGCCGATCGGTTCGATCAGGCCGCTCTCCTCCGCAAAGGGAATGAACTCGCTGGGCGCAAGCAGTCCCCGGACCGGGTGCTGCCACCGCACCAGGGCTTCCGCTCCCGTGATGTTGCCCTCGTGATCTACCTGCGGCTGGTACACCACCACGAACTGTTTCTCCCTGAGCGCGCGTCGTAACTCTGCTTCGAGCAGCGCCTTGTTGGAGATCTCTGCTTCCATCTGGGGATTGAAAATCCGCACCGTATTGCGGCCCGCGGCCTTGGCGCTGTAGAGGGCCAGGTCCGCGCGCTTCAATAACTCCTCTGCTGACCCCTGGTTGCCACTGAAGAAAGCTACACCGATACTGGCTGAGCTCCGCTGCTCGCGCCCGGCCAGCTGGTAGCGGTCGCTCAGGATCGTGAGGAACTTGGTTGCAATGCGCACCACCTGGGCCACAGCTTCCTCCGCATTGCCGCTGAGGTTCTGCAGCATGACGACAAATTCGTCCCCGCCCAGCCGGGCCACCGTGTCACTCTCGCGGGCACAGGCGGCCAGGCGGATAGCTACCTGCTGCAGCAGCAGGTCCCCTATGTCATGGCCCAGGGTGTCGTTCAGCGTCTTAAAGCCGTCGAGATCCAGGAACAGGATCGCGCCGTGGCGAACAGAGCGGCCCGAGGCGGCCAGTGCCTGCTGGACTCGGTCCAGCAGCAGCCGCCGGTTAGGCAGGCCCGTGAGGGGATCATAGAAGGCCAGCAACTCCATCCTGGCTTCGGCATGCTTGCGCTCAGTAACATCAACAATCGTCATGCGCACGGCCGGCTGGCTGTTCCGCTCCGACACCCGCAGGCAGTCCAGCTGCACATGCACGATCGACTGATCTTCCCTGCATAGAGCGACGTCGAGGCTCTGCCGCCCGCCACGCGTAAGCACCTCCTCAAACAGGTCGCTGTACTTCGCCGTGTCCGGGGGGTTAACAAAGCTCGCAAAATCGCTGTGCAGCAACAGCGGCCGTGCCTTGCCGAGCAACAGGATGCCCGCCAGGTTGATCTGCATGATCTGGCCCGCTTCGTTCAGCGTCAGGTAGCCGACCGGGGCGAACTCATACAGGTCCGCATACTGCTTCTTGCTTTCAAGCGAGGCTTCCTCTGCCTTGCTGCGCACCATGATCTCGGTACGCAGCTGCGCATTCAGGGTCGCCGACTTTTCAGAAAACTCATGCTGGCGTACAGAGCCAAGCAGAAGCGCCTGGTTCATGGCGACGATGTCCTGGTGGAAGGCCGTTGCTTCTGTTACCTGGATCACGATCCACGGCTTCTGACCGCTGCCCGCCGGTACCGGCCAGATGACATAGGACCAATAAGGGGAGTCGAGGCTCGAGTGTTCCTGGCGGCTGTACTTGGCCGCCTGCCCGGTGTGGCCTACCTGGGTCAGCAGCGCGGAACAGTCATCGATCGCCGGAGCGATGGTAGCAAAGGGCACACCGATCAGCGCTGCTGCTGTTTTCCCGGTGAGCAGGCAGAAGGCCGGGTTGGCATAGCACACGGCGTGCGTCTCACCTGCGAGCTCGGCTGTCGGTAAGGGTGAAGATTCGAAGATAGAGCGGTATGGGCTGGAAGCATCTTTCGGGTGATGATCGGTCTCTATGAACTCTGCTGCGATGTCTCACCTCGGCCTGCAGCTAAGAACTTATGTTTGTCTGTAAGTCTTACTAAGTGTGTTGTAAGAATAGTAGTCCAGTGCCGAGAGGGCTGTCGCTCTTTGCCATGTCATGACCTTCACCCCACAGTGGCACCAAGTGCGCAGCGCCCTGGCACCTCGCGTCGAATGCTGATACAGGCTGAGGGGGGAGGCACGCGGGATGGCCGCTTGCCGGGGTGAAGGAGGCGGCGCCAGGAACCCGCGATCCGCCTGGCTGGAAATGTTCAGAAAAGCAATCTGGCCTGCAAACTAAACCTTTAGTTGCTGCGTCTATGCGGTAGAGGATCGCGTCGCATGCCGCCGAAACGCTCCAACACGCTGACCGAAGCCGAGCTCCGCATCATGCGTGTGCTTTGGACGCGTGGCGAGTCGCTGGTGAGCGACGTGGTTGCCGCGCTGCCGGAGCACACGCCCCTCGCCTATAACTCCATCCTGACCACGATCCGCATTCTTGAGCAGAAGGGCTACGTGCGCCACCGCCAGGAGGGCCGTGCTTTCGTCTACACCCCCTGCGTGGCCGAGCACGAGGCGAGCCGGTCCGAGGTGCGCCACATGCTGCGCCGCTTCTTCGGCAACTCGCGGGAACTGCTGCTGCTTTCGCTGCTCGGGGATGAAGAGGTGACGCCGCATGAACTGGAGCGCCTGCAGAATGCGATTGCGAAGGCCAAAGCGGCGGACGACGCGGAAGGGGGGCAGTAGCCGTGGAAGCGCACGCGCTCCAGTATCTGACCGGGTTTGCCCGCGATGCTGCCACGCTTTCAGTTACGGGGCTGTGGCAGGGCGTGGCACTCACCTGCCTCGCCGCGCTGCTTCTTCGTCTCCTGCCAGCAACCAGCATGGCGCTGCGCTTCAGCCTCTGGTTGGCGACCTTCGCCCTCGTAGCGGGGCTGCCCCTGCTTCATCCCCTGGTCTCGCACGCGCTGGTCTCGCACGCCATGGTCTTCCACGCCAGTGGGGCGCT
>CAXTEW010000315.1:0-3044 GCA_964243175.1 uncultured Acidobacteriaceae bacterium | reverse complement strand
GCCTGGCTCGTCCGCCGGGTGGGCCTTGCCGGCATACAGGATCTGCAGCCCGCCAAACTCTTTTGCCATCGCGATCAGCCGGTCAGGGTCTGTGAACAGCAGGTCCATGCGCTTGTACGTGGCGGCGCGCCGCGCAAAGCCGATGGTGAATACGTCGGGGGAAAGTGTTTCCCCGGTGCGATCGAGCACTTCTTCGATCAGCATGCGTTTCGCTGCGCGGTGGGCCACCATGATCTCGCTCTCCGGGATATCGATGGCATAGCGAAGGGTGACATTGTCGCGGCGCCAGCGGGGCAGGTGCCGGTCGAAAATCTCCAGAAACGGATCAGACGCCCAGGTCCCCGCATGCACACCGTTGGTGATGGCATCGATCGCATACTCCGGGAACATGGCGCGCGACACGATGCCGTGCTGCATGGCCACGCCGTTGACGAAGCGCGAAAATCGCAGCGCCACGTACGTCATGTTGAGCATGCCTTCGTGGCAACAGCCGGCGCGCTCGAGCATGCTGACTGTTTCGCGCCCCAGGATGCGGTTCGCCTGTTCGATCGAGAAGCGGTCATGACCGGCAGGTACCGGAGTATGCGTCGTAAAGACGCACTGCTCATGGACCCGCTTGTACTCCACCTCGCTGGCCTGGGCAAAGGTGCGGCCGGCCAGCGCTCGGCCTAGCAGGGCGACGGTCAGCAGGGCGGCGTGCCCTTCATTCATGTGAAAGACCGCTGGCTCGAGTCCCAGCGCGAGCAGCATGCGTGCGCCACCCAGCCCCAGCACAATCTCCTGCCGCAGCCGGTAGTCATTGTCGCCACCATACAGCCGGTCGGTCAGTGTCCGGTCGGTGGGTGTGTTCTCTTCGAGGTCCGTGTCCAGAAGGTACACAGGCACGATGTGCCCGGTCACGCCGTGGATGTCATGTCGCAGCGCGCGCACATGCACGGAGCGGCCCTCGAGCTCAACGATGACCCGCGCGTCCTCTTCCTCCGTGTAGGCCTCGACGGGCCAGGGCTGCTCCACTTCCGTCTGGGTGCCATCGGGGCTCAGCAGCTGCCGGAAGTAGCCGCGACGATGAGCCAGGGTCACGGCAACGAGCGGGATGGCAAGATCGGCGGCGGCGCGCAGCGTATCCCCGGCCAGGACACCCAGGCCGCCGGAATACGTGTTCATTTCGGGCTCGATCGCTATCTCCATCGAGAAGTAGGCGACCGGCGTGCGATTGTCATTGGTCGCATGCGGATAAAAGGGACTGCTGTTTTTTGCCATAAAAGAACGACCACCGCTCCGCAGGGAATGCTGCAAGTCTAACAAGGGAATGCTGCGGGAGTATGTCTTGAGCAGCGGCCGGCAACAATCGGCGCGAAACATTCCGCTGGTTCTTGACCGCGTCGCAAGGCCGCGGAGAAGGCTGCGCTGCTCGTTGCGGGCAGGCGGGCGGCAGAGTAGACTTCGGCGCATGACCTCCCGTTCCCTGCCCTTGCTCGCCGCTACGCTGCTGTTCACTGCCTCGCTTCCGCCACTGCATGCGCAGGAGTGGGCCAAGAGCAAGCTTGCCAGTTCCCCGCGCCACCATGAATATGTCACCGTGCAGAGTGGCTCCCGCGCGGTGCAGGTCTTTGTGGACTACCCGGAGAGCAGGGCGAAGGCGCCGGTCATTGTCATGATCCACGAGATCTTCGGACTGACCGACTGGGCCAAGGAAATGGCGGACGAGCTTGCGGCGCAGGGTTACATCGTGGTGGAACCCGACCTGCTGAGCGGCATGGGGCCGGGCGGCGGCGGCTCCGCCTCGTTTGCTGACCAGGACTCGACCGTCAAGGCGGTCTCGATGCTTGACCCGGCACAGGTCTCCGCCGACTTGAACGCGGTGGCGGACTACGGGACGAAACTGCCCGCGGCCAACGGCAAGCTGGCCGTGGCAGGCTTCTGCTGGGGCGGCGGCAAGAGCTTCCTGTTCGCAACGCAGCGGGCAGACCTGAAGGCAGCTTTTGTGTTCTACGGGCCGCCTCCCTCCGATGCCGCGCTGCCAGCTATCCACGCACCGGTGTACGGCTTCTACGCCAGCGAGGATGCCCGCATCTCCTCGACTGTGCCTGCGACAACCGCCGCGATGAAGACCGCTGCGAAGCGCTACGATCCGGTTGTGTATGAGGGCGCAGGCCACGGCTTTATGCGCGCAGGGGAGGCGCCCGACGCGTCACCCGCGAACCGGAAAGCTCGCGATGACGGGTTGGCCCGCCTCCTGGCGCTGCTGAAGCAGATGTAGCGCGCGCCCAGCTCTGTTAAAGCACCTGCCGGGCTCCATCCGCGGCCCGGCAGGTAAAGATGTCAGGGTGCAGACCGGTCTGCTGCTCGTAGGCTGCGCCCACAGCTGTCGCAAAGGCGGCGGCGTGTTCGGCTTCAACCAGGTTGACAGTGCAGCCGCCGAAACCGCCGCCAGTCAGTCGCGCGCCTACCAGGCCCGGCTGCTGTTTCGCCAACGCCACCATAATGTCGGCCTCCGGGCAACTGGCCTCAAAGTCATCCCGGTAGCTGGCATGCGCCTCGGCCATCAGCGTGCCGAGCGCGGCGAGGTCGCCACGCTCGAGCGCCGCCGCTGCCGCCTGGGCGCGCAGGCTGTCCGTGATGACGTGGCGTGCGCGCTTCATCACGTTCAGTGGCATGCTGTGGCCCCATTGCTCCAGATCAGCAGGGGTCGCGTCCCGCAGCAACGTGATCTCGGGCCGGTGGCTGCGCAGGATGGCAGTGGCCTGCTCCACCTCGGCACGGCGCGTGTTGTACTCCCCGCCCGCGTGCGAGTGCTTGACCATGGTGTTGCAGATGACCAGCTTCAGACCAGGTGGCAGCGGCGCGAGGGTGTAGTCGAGCGAGCGGCAGTCCAGCAGCAGCGCATGATCCTGGGCCCCGCAGCAGGCGATGAACTGGTCCATCACACCGCAGTTCGCACCGACATATTCGTTCTCCGCGCGCTGCGCCAGCAGTGCCATGCGGGGGTTGGCAAGAACCTCGCCAGCCGCGGCAAGCATCGCGAGCATGGAGGCTACTTCAAT
>CAXTEW010000314.1:0-3046 GCA_964243175.1 uncultured Acidobacteriaceae bacterium | reverse complement strand
GTCATCCTGAGCGAAGCCGAAGGATCTGCTTCCCTCCCGCCCGCTACTCCAGCCAAGCGGTGCGTCGCCAAACAAACGACAAGCCACCAGGCAGACGATGAATCGCCAGAGACCATCGTCACCCTGCGAAAACAATGGCCATCCTGCAAAATCATGGGTCATCCTGAGCGAAGCGGAAGGACCTGCAGTTGACCCTGCTCCAACGCTCTTCCCATCCAGCCCCACGTACGCGCTGCAAACGAGGGTTCATACCTACTCACGAGGTTCTGCTTGTCGGGCACCAAGGAGCTTACCGTCAACAGGCATGAACCGCCCGCGAGCAACCAAGCGCCATCCCTCCACAGCCTGGCAGCCACTTCGTGGCCAGTGTCCGTACAATCAAAGACCCGCCACGAAGTGGCTGCCAGCCGCACAGGCGGTCTACTCACTTGACCTTTAAACTAAGAACCATGCCCCCAACCGCCATCGCGCGCCTGCTCGCCCTCGGCGGCGAACTCCTGCCCGGCACCCCGCGCCGCAAATACGAGCTCGCCCACATGCACGCGCTCCTCGCCGCGCTCGGCAGCCCCGAGCAGCGCTTCCGCTCCGTCCTCATCGCGGGCACCAATGGCAAAGGCTCCACCGCCGCCACCCTGGCCTCGATCCTGCAGGCGGCCGGTCATCGCGTCGGCCTCTACACGTCCCCGCATCTCGAGCAGCCGAACGAACGCATTCGCGTCAACGGCGTCGCCATCTCCAACGATTCCCTCTCGTCCCTGTTTGCGGAAGTCGAGCGTGCCTCGGCAACCCTGGTCGAGCATGCACAACTGCCCGCCGCCCCGTCCTTCTTCGAGACCATGACCGCGATCGCGTTCCTGTACTTCGCCGGCGCAGCAGAAAGTGCAACCGCGGCAGGGGCAAGTAGCGAAATGCCACGCCAGATCCACACACCCGCCGTCGACATAGCCATCCTTGAAGTCGGCCTGGGCGGCCGCCTGGATGCGACGAACGTGGTAGACCCTCTCCTCTCCGTGCTGACCGACATCTCGCTTGATCACGAGGAGTGGCTTGGCGCCACCATCGCCGCCATCACGCGGGAGAAAGCCGGCATTCTCCGGGAAGGAGGCACGCTCATTACTCTCCCCCAACACCCCGAAGCAAACCAGGTGATTGGTGAGGTCGCCGTGCCGCTGGGCGTCCATGCTGTGAATGCCGCCGACTACCTCCCCCTGCGCACCGCTTCTCCAGGCCACAGCGCTCTACCGAGCGCAGGTCTTGAGAACAGTTACAGCGTCTACCTGCCGCCGGCCGCGTTCGGAGGCGCTACTCTGCAGGTCAACTCTCCACTTGCCGGCGCTCACCAGCAACGCAATATCGCCCTCGCTCTGGCGGCAGCCGTGACCCTGCAGCAATTTGGCTTGCCTGTGACGGTCGACGCCCTTGAACAAGGGATCCGGCAAACCAGCTGGCCGGGCCGCCTTCAACTCCTGCATCCGCCAGCCGGCAGTCTTCACGCAGCGCCAGTGCTGCTCGACGCGGCTCATAATCCTGCCGGAGCCTGGGCGCTTCGCTCCGCGCTATCCGCGCTCGAGGCCGAGGGTTCAAAGACCCTGGTTTTCGGCTGCATGGCCGACAAGGCCATTGAGGAGCTCGCCCAGATTTTGTTCCCGGTTTTTGACGATGTCTTCCTGACCCGCGCCGCAAGCGGGAGGTCCGCACCGATCGCCCTGCTATCCGCGGCTGCGGAGAAAACCGGCGCCAGCTACCAGACATTCTCTACAGCACACTCTGCCCTCGCTGCTGCGCAGGCCGGTACGCCCGCGAATGGTCTGGTCGTGGTTGCAGGCTCCATCTCTCTGCTGGGCGAGTGCTTTCATAGTCTGGATGGTTGGAAGTAGGCCCGCCTCTGTTGATGTTCCACGTGGAACATTCACTGGAGTTCTCACCTTTCCCTCGCACTTGCACACGCTACTCTCTAGCTAAGCCGATGCCGCGTCTACTCACCCCACGACCACGCCCCCTCCCGTTAACCACTCGCCTGCTCTCGGTCACCGTTCGTACGCCGCTGTTCCTGCTCGCTACCGCGCTGTGCGGCTCCGCGTCCCTGCTGGCTTCTTTGACAGAAAGCACCGGGCGTCGCCAGCACTGGATTGCCCAGCTGTGGGCCCGGCTCTCCATGCGCTTTGCCGGCGCACCCCTGCATATCGAGGGCGCCGCCCACCTTGCAGAGGCCCCGGCCGCCGTCTACGCCTCCAACCACCTGTCCTACATGGACACCCCGGCCATCTTCTCCGCACTTCCCTTCCAGTTCCGCATCGTTGCCCGTCACAATCTGTGGAAGGTGCCCTTCATCGGCTGGCACCTGGAACGCTCCGGCCAAATCCCTGTGAATGTCGGGAACCCGCGCGCATCGATCGCAAGCCTTTCTGGCGGGGTCAAGACATTGCGCAGCGGCCTCTCCCTATTCATCTTTCCAGAGGGCGGCCGCACCAAGGATGGGCTGCCGGGCCCTTTTCTCAATGGACCAGCATTCATGGCAATTCGCGCCCAGGTTCCTGTCGTTCCCATGGCGCTGATCGGCACGCACGAGCTGCTGCCCATGCACAGCAAGACCTTCTTCCCTGTGCCGATTACCCTCGCCGTCGGCGAGCCACTGCCCACCACCGGCATGACAGCCAGAGACGTGGATCAACTGACAGCCGCGCTCCATGCCAGGATCTCCGCGCTGTACTTCTCTCACGTACGTCATGACCCGGGCGGCAATGTGGTTGAGGCGGAGCCGCCCAGCGACGTATCAGCAGGTGCGCATAGGATAGAGACAGATCGAACAATCCAATGACCTCTGAACCGCGCAAGCCGCGTATAGCCATACCCCGCCCCACCTCGTCAGAGGCTGCCTACAACGATCGGTGCTGGCCACAGTACGCGGCAGCAATCGCGGCCGTAGGGGGCGAGCCGGTGCCCGTTCCACTGGACCAGTCGCCTGCTGAGACGGCGAAGCTGGTTTCCACTTGCGCCGGCGTGCTGCTGCCTGGCAGTCCGGCTGACGTCGATCCTCAGAAGTACG
>CAXTEW010000313.1:0-3079 GCA_964243175.1 uncultured Acidobacteriaceae bacterium | reverse complement strand
GGGAGAGAAAACAGTGCTTTTTTCCCTGCTCTCGAACCAGGAAAGCGCGGCACTCACCGGTCTCCCCTTCCTGAGCGAGATACCAGGCTTCGCCTTCGGCACCGAGCGGGACACGACCCTGATGCACGACAGCCTCGTCATCGTGCTGACGCCCCGCGTCGTTCGCCTCGCGCACACCACGCCGCAGGGGCAGCTGGTGCTGCTGCCGACCCACTCGTAAGGAAAAGGACAAGACCGCCTATGCGGCTTGCAGCCACTTCGTGGCGGGTACTCGTATGACGAAGTAGATGCGCAGCAAATAAGTGCACACGCCACGAAGTGGCTGCAAGCCGCACAGGCGGTCTTACACCTGCGCCTTTGCCGCAATCGGGAATCGTCGGCCCATGCCGAAGGCTTTCGGCGTGACCTTCAAGACAGGCGCGGCCTGCTGCCGCTTATATTCGCTGCGCTCGACTAGCTTCAATACCCGCGTGACTTCGTCGGGATCGAGTTCCGTATGCGCTGCTATTTCGGAGGCTGTCTCGTAGCGTTCGATATAGGCGGCAAGCACCGGATCGAGATGCGCATAGTCCGGCAGCGAGTCGGAATCAAGCTGGCCGGGACGTAGTTCGGCAGATGGCGCCTTGGTAAGGATCGCTGCCGGGATGCGCGTCCGCTCGCGGTTGGCAAATGCGCACAAGCGGTACACGTCTGTCTTCATCACATCGCCGATCACGGCCAGTGCACCTACCATGTCGCCATACAGGGTGCAGTAACCGGTCGCCATCTCGCTCTTATTGCCGGTGGTCAGCACCAGCGCGTTCCACTTGTTCGACAACGCCATCAGGAGCGTACCGCGAATTCTCGACTGCAGGTTCTCCTCGGTCAGGTCGCTGGCACTGCCGGCGAACAATGAGGCAAGCGCCTGGTTGAACTCGCCGAACATGGGGGCGATCGGCAGTATCTCGAAGCGAATGGCAAGCGCTGCCGCTAACTCGCGACTATCCTCGATCGACCCGGAGGAGGAGTATTCGCTTGGCATGCCGATGCCGATGACCTGCGCAGGGCCCAGTGCCTCGGCGGCGATCGCGGCGACGAGTGCGGAATCAACGCCGCCGCTCAGCCCGACCAGCACGCTCGAAAAGCCGCACTTGCGCACATAATCGCGCACCCCCATGGCAAGCGCGTGGAAGCAGAGGCTGTCTTCATCCTCAAGCGCCGGCCGGATGTTGTGCGACTGCCCCGCGTTCTGCGTCGCTGTGTCGAAAAAGACCATGTCTTCCGCGCAGGAAAGTGCGCGGGCTGCCACGTGGCCCTGTGCGTCGAGCGCCAGGCTGGTGCCGTCGAACAGCAGGCTGTCGTTGCCGCCGACCTGGTTGACCATGATGACCGGTCTCGCATAGCGGCGGGCGATCGCACCGAGCATTGCCTCGCGCGTCGCCCGCTTCCCGCGCCAGTAGGGCGATGCCGAGATATTCAGGATCACCGACACTGGCTGTTCCGCACTCTCGGCACGCATCAGCTCTTCAATGGGATCGACCTGGTAGCGGCGCGTCTCCCAGAAGCTCTTGTCATTCCAGGCGTCTTCGCAGATTGTGATCGCGACATGTTCGCCTGCAATCCGGAACAGGTGCTGTTCGGTGGCCGGGGCAAAGTAGCGCTGCTCATCAAACACGTCGTAAAACGGCAGCAGGCGCTTGTGCTGCACAAAGGCGACGCGGCCCTCCACCAGCAGCGCTGCCGAGTTATACACATGCTTGCCTGACTCTTGTGGCGCGGGCGTTGGCACACCGCACAGCACCGCTATGCCAAAGGTCGCCGCACCCTGCGCCAGTTCGGCAAGCACCTGTTGTGCACGCTGTATAAAAGCTGGCTTCTCAAGCAGGTCAGCTGGCGGGTAGCCACAGATGGCAAGCTCAGGGAAGACTACGAGGTCCGCTTCAGCCTGTGCAGCGCGCTCTGTAAAGCGGAGCATCGTGCCCAGGTTTCCGGAGAAATCACCGACCGTGGGGTTGATCTGGGCGAGGGCGATCTTCACGTTTCAAGTGTAGCAACGCGCACCCGCTCAGCCGGGCAGCACCAGCTCGTCCAGCTCCAGAAACTGCCGCAGGATTTCATCATCCGACGCTTTCATCTCGTCGATCGTGCCGAAGAATCGCGCCTTGCCCTCGTGCAGGAAGAGGACCCGGTCGGCGAGCCTCTGGGCGAAGCGCATGTCATGAGTCACCACGATACTGGTGAGCTTCAACTGGTACTTGAGCTTCTGGATGAGGTCGCCCATCAGCCGCGCAATCAGCGGATCGACCATCGTGGTCGGCTCGTCGTAGAGGATCGCCTGCGGCTGCGCGGCCAGCGCCCGGGCAATGGCCACGGATCGCTTCATGCCGGTAGACAGGTATGCGGGCAGCTCGTCGGTCAGCCCGGTGACGCCGACCATCTCCAGCAGTCCAGTGACAATCTGCTGGATCTGGTCCTCATCGAGCTTCTGGTTGTCGCGCAGAGGAAAGGCGACGTTCTCGCGGATCGAGAGTGAGTCAAACAAGGCGCCGTTCTGAAAGACCATGGTGACTTTTCTGCGGATCGCCTGCATGTGCTCTTCGTCAAAGGCGGTGATGTCCTCACCGGCGACGAGAATGCAGCCGCCATCGGGCTTGTAGAAACCCATCAGCATCTGCAGCGACACCGACTTGCCCACGCCGGAGCGGCCCAGGATACACAGCGTTTCGCCGGCATTGACAAAGAAGCTCACGTCCTTCAGTACGTGGAAGTCGCCGAAGGACTTCATCACGTGGCTGAAGGCGATATATGGCTGCTCTGCCTTGTCCTGCGTCTCATGGTTCCGCTTGGCCGCTTCCCGCACCTCCGCGTCGTCGGGCACGGGCTCGTCCACCAGCTTCTCGATGTACTCGAAACCCTCCGGCAGCTTCTCTTCCTGGTGCCTGGCGGCATCTTGCGGCTCATGGCCTGGCTTGTTGTCTGGGCTGCTCTGCTCTGTCATGTGAGTTTCAGGCTACGCTCCACTTCGCGAGTATAAGGCGACGCCCCCAAGGCATCGGGGATGCCCGCGCTTTCTGCGCACGATCGTGTGGCACTGTTTGAG
>CAXTEW010000312.1:0-3081 GCA_964243175.1 uncultured Acidobacteriaceae bacterium | reverse complement strand
GGCACGGATGCTGCCAGGCGCTGAGCCTCGTCATACGGTACGGGCTGCACGGTCAGCGGCTGTGCCAGGTGGAACTGCAGCAGCGCCTCGGATGGCAGATCCAGCCGCGGGCCATGGGTGGCTCCCGAGATTAACGCCCCGCCTGAGCCGCCGGCGACTGCCCCGATTCCGGCTCCCACGCCACCGCCGGCAGCAGCGCCGATCAGTGCTCCCACGGCTGCTCCACCAATTGTGTTCGCGGCTGTGTAGCCCGTCTTGCTCGGTCCCTGGCTCGACCATACCTCTGACTCGACCGGGTAGGTCACGCCGCCGAGCTGCAGCGAGGTGAGCCGCAGGTCAAGCTTGGGGCTGCCGGCAAAGGGGCCGGCGTTCTTCGATTCCACCACCGTGCCCGTCAACACAGCACCACGCGGGATAGCCAGAACGCCATTCGCGTACACGTCCGATGCCGCCGTCACCTGGAAGAACTCGCCACCCCTTAGCGCGCCAGTACTGAGCGGCTGCGTCGTTCGGACGCTCAGCAGGGTTCCTGGTGCAACCTGGACCGGCCCGCTGCTGTTCTGCTGCTGCGGAGTAACAGCAAAGCTGGTTGCCGCCTGGGGAGGGTGCGCGTTCCCGCGCGGACCGTAGCCGCCGTCGGAGGGAGGGTAGCCATAGCCCGGAGCCTGCTGCGGGTACTGCCCGGGATAAGGCTGCTGCTGCGGATACTGGTTGCCATAACCGCCCTGCGCCTGCTGCTGGGGCGGGTACTGGTTCGGATAGCCGTTGGCCGAACCTGCCTGGGGCTGGTTCGGGTAGCCATTGGCCTGGCCCGCCTGAGGCGCGCTGCCATTCGGGTACGGGGTGTAGCTCTGCGCTGACTGGTCGCTCGGCGGCGCAGGGGGCATCGCATTGGTCGTCGCCGCAGGGTCGTCCGGTGGTGCTGGAGGCATGTTCTGGGCCTGGGTCTGGGTTTGCTCCGGCGCGGGCGCCTGGTCGGGCGGCGGGGGCGCCTGCGCTCCAGCCGAAGCCTGGTCAGGCTGCGGGGTCGCGGCTGCCACCTGTGCTCCGGCCGGCGCCCCGGCGCCATTGGTCAGATCGATATTGTCCTGGATCGAGCGCACGCCGCTCACCCCTGCCGCCGTCTGCTCGGCTTCCAGCCGTGCGTCTTCGTTGGCAACCGTGCCCTTCAGCGTCACCACGCCCTGCGACGCGCTGACGCTGATCACCGAGTCTCCAAGCTTGTTGTCGTTGTGCAGGGCGTTGGTCACGCTGGTCTGCAACTGCGCGTCGCTCACCGCATACTGTGACTGCGCGATTACCGGCGCTGCCACCAGCATGGTCGCTACAATGCCTGTTCCTGCGGCGGTGCTGAGTGCCTGACTTGCTTTGCGGAGAAGCCGTTCCGTTGTCATCTGTATCTGCTCCTTGAAACGTTGACTCTGTTCCGCGGCGCGACGTGCGGCCCGCGAAAAGCTGTGCGCTTGAGAAAACACCAGCCCCGCGGAATAGTTGCTCGCCCCTCGGTTGCTGTCGGCCATCCCTGCGGGCAAACAAAGCGGGCACCCTTGTGTGAGTGCCCGCCTCGATCGCCCAGTTGTCTCGCCTTCCTGCCCTGCGCTTACCCTTTGCGGTACCGAGCAATCAACGCGGCGGTCGAGCTGTCGTGCTGGTTATGCTTTGAGCCGTCCAGGTCGCCGATGATCTCGACGGCCAGCTTCTTACCCAGCTCGACGCCCCACTGGTCGAACGAATCGATCTGCCAGATCACGCCCTGGGTAAAGACCATGTGCTCGTACAGCGCGACCAGCTTGCCTAGCGACTCGGGCGTCAGCTTGTCGACCAGGATGGTGTTGGTGGGGCGGTTGCCCTCAAACACCCGGTGCGGCACGATCTCCGCCTTGGTTCCCTCGGCCTCGACCTGCGCGGCAGTCTTACCGAACGCCAGTGCCTCACCCTGCGCGAAGACATTCGCCGTCAAGTAGTCGTGGTGCCTGCCGATCGGGTTCAGCGTTTCCACGAAGCCGATCAGGTCGCACGGGATCAGCTTGGTGCCCTGGTGAATCAGCTGATAGAAGGAGTGCTGGCCATTAGTGCCCGGCTCGCCCCAGAAAATCTGCCCCGTCTGGTAGCTGACTTCCTCGCCGCTCAGGCTGACGTGCTTGCCGTTCGACTCCATCGTGAGCTGCTGCAGGTATGCGGGAAAGCGCTTCAGGTACTGGTCATACGGCAGCACCGCGACCGTCTGTGCACCGAAGAAGTTGTTGTACCA
Source organism: uncultured Acidobacteriaceae bacterium (assembly GCA_964243175.1). Lineage (GTDB taxonomy): Bacteria > Acidobacteriota > Terriglobia > Terriglobales > Acidobacteriaceae > EB88. Next base: position 830 of record CAXTEW010000312.1, on the reverse strand, counting down.
GACCCCCAGCAGCCCCATGATCACGGGCAGGTTCTGCTGCAGGGGAGTGTTGCTGAAGTGCTCGTCCATCGCATGGAAGCCGGCCAGCAGCGCACGGAAATTATCCGGACCAATGGCGATCATCGTCGACAGCCCGATCGCCGAGTCCATCGAGTAGCGCCCGCCCACCCAGTCCCAGAAGCCGAACATGTTGGCCGTGTCGATGCCGAACTTCGAGACCTCCCCGGCGTTGGTCGACACCGCGGCGAAGTGCTTGGCCACCGCCGACTGGTCCCCGCCGAGCTGGCCCAGGGACCACTCCCGCGCCGTGTGCGCGTTGGTCATCGTTTCGAGCGTCGTAAAGGTCTTCGACGAGATGATGAACAGGGTCTCGTCGGCGCTCAGGCCCTCGGTCGCCTCGACGAAGTCAGTGCCGTCGATGTTGGAAACAAACTTGAAATCAAGATCGCGCTGCGAATAATGGCGAAGCGCTTCGTAGGCCATCACCGGGCCCAGGTCCGAGCCGCCGATACCGATATTGATGACCGTCTTGATGCGCTTGCCAGTGTGGCCGGTCCACTCGCCCGAGCGGATGCGGTCCGCAAAGTCCGCCATGCGATCCAGAACCTCATGGACCTCCGGAACCACATTCTTGCCGTCGGCGTCCTTGACAGTGCTGCCCTTGGGCGCGCGCAGGGCGATGTGCAGGACCGAGCGGCCCTCGGTGATGTTGATCTTTTCACCGCCAAACATGGCGTCGCGGCGCTCGCCAAGGCCGCTTTGCTCCGCGAGCTCAAACAGCAGCTTCAGGGTTTCGTCGGTGATCCGGTGCTTCGAGTAGTCGAGGTAGA
>CAXTEW010000311.1:0-3101 GCA_964243175.1 uncultured Acidobacteriaceae bacterium | reverse complement strand
TGAGCTTCACTGTGTTCCTCCGGGATGTTCGTTGAGCTCAGTTGGCTTGAGGCCGCTGTGGTTCAACGAATATTGAACTACAGATACACGGAAGTGACGTTGTGATTCAAGGTTTCTTGAACTATAATCTTCGTATGGCAAGACAGTCCGATTCGGATCTCGAATATCCGCCATCATTCAGCGCCATCCTGAACGCGCTCAGCGATCCGACTCGTCGCCAGATCGTGCACCGGCTCTCACAGCAGCCTGGTCTTTGCAATTCCTTCGGGGATCTCGGTTCGAAAACAAAGCTGAGCTACCACTTTGCTGAACTGCGGCATGCAGGGCTGACCCGGACGGAAAAGCAGGGCACCTGGCGGCTTATGCGTTTGCGCCTGGAAGAAGTGGAAGCGTTGTATCCGGGACTTCTAACAGCTGTTCTTAAGGGAGCGGCGGAGGAGCAACCCGCACGCGACGATGCGCACGCGCCACCGGGATTTCAGAGCGACGACGAGGGATGCTGTTCCGCGCCTGAGATCGCAAGCAGAAAGGTGCGAGCGCAGGTTGCTGCTTCACGGTAGGCGTGAAAAGGTCTTCGTACGGTATTTGTACCGCCACCATTTGGGAACCTGACGATAACCCAGGCCTCGGGGAATCGGTGATCCCGAAATGCAGCACTCTTTCAGTTCGCCTAACAACGCGAATCGAGCGGCATGTTCAATGCGAGTAAGGTTAGTGCAGAGTTCTGAAGCGAACACTTCAGAATCAGCGGGCATGTATGGCCAGGAACGTAGAGTTTGACGAAGACGGGCCATCCGGCGAGCGATGGAAGTGTTCTGGAAGAAGGGTTACAAAGGTGCATCGCTGCGGGCGCTGACCGACGCGATGAAGATCAATCCCAGCAGCCTCTACAACACCATCGGTGACAAGCACGAGTTCTTTATCCGCTGCCTGCTGGACCTGCCGCGAACGTTAGCAGTTGTCCCCATGTCGGCGGCGCTGGCTGGGGCAATGGTCATCCTGCTCGGGACTTCCCCTGCGTTTCTGCTCAGGCGGCGCGGGCTGCAATGGCCTCGAGCCCGGGCTCGTTATGGCTCATCACCTGCGGTGCATGCTGGCTCCCGCCACTCGGATCAACGCCAGGTCAGGGCTGCTCGACGACGGGCACCAGGAGGTGCGAGGGATGCTCGCTCGACCAGAAGATTCGCTGGGTCGCGACCTGGTAGTCAGCAGGCTGGGCGGTCATGATATTCGGAACAAACCGCTGGGGATTGCGGTCGTACAGGGGAAACCAGCTGCTCTGTACCTCGACCAGCAAGCGGTGACCCGGCAGGAAGGCATGATCCACCGCGTGGAGGCTCCACGTATACTCAAGCGGTTTGTTCGCAGGGATCGCTGCGGGCGTCGTGAAGCCTTCGCGATAGCGGCCGCGGAAGATTTCTTCTGCCACCATTAACTGGTAGCCTGCCATCCGGCCCAGCTTTGGATCGTCCGGATATTGATCGATCACCTTAATGACCCAGTCTGCATCGGTACCACTGGTAGCTGCCCATAAGTCAGCCTCGATGTTGCCGGTAAGTGTCATGGTTGTTACAAGTGGCGCAGTCTGCCAGGTCAGCTGGTCCGGGCGGCTGGTCGCGGCTCTCTGATCCTCAGCCAGCCACTGGTACCAGTGCGAGCCACTCGGCGCATACGTTGCTTCTATCGGGCGAGCCCTGTACGCGATGGGGTGCGCAGGATCCGCCACGTACTCATCTGACCCTTCGGTATCCGCAACCGTTGGTGTGGCAAAAGATAAGGTTCTGCCGCCGGCAAGATACAAGCTGCGCTGCGACACACCACTCTTCGGTGGCCACTGGTCATAGTGCATCCAGCGGTTGGTTCCTGTCTGGAAGGACGTGGTATTCCGCAGCTGCACCGGCTCGTCCTTCAGGTAGTGTGCGAAGAACGGCGCCTCCACATCCCGCTGGAACTCGCTGCCTGTCGGCTCGCCCCAGTCGAGCGCGCCCAGGGTCGCGGCCGGCTCGCGCCATTCCCCATGGTTCCAGGGGCCCAGTACCAGCCGCACTTCCTCCTGCTTATCCGCGGCATGCAGCCTGGCATATTCCTCCTGCGGGCCCCACATGTCTTCCTGGTCCCAGTAGCCGCCCACCTCCAGTGTGGGCACGCGGGGCGCGTCCAGGTGGGCCTCCACGGCGCGCGACTGCCAGTACGTATCGTAAGCAGGGTGAGCAAGGAATGCCTGCCAGGTGGGTAAGTCGCTGTTGCTGCCCGAGAGTGCCATGGCGCCGGCAAACGAGCCTGCTTTCAGAAAGTAGTTGTACGCGTCCACGCTGGGCGGCAGGGTGGCAACGATGTTGTTCTTGCCGCTCTCGGTCATCAAGGCATAGTCATAGCCATAGCCCTGGCGAAACGCGCCATTATGAAAAAAGTCGTCTGCCAGCCAGACATTCGTCATCGGCGCCTGCGGTGAAATGGCCTTGACCGCAGGGTGCGGATCGATGCCGGCCTCCATGGCCAGAAAGCCCGGATACGACACGCCGAAAACACCGACGCGGCCATTGTTCGATGGCACATGTTTCAGCAGCCATGCAACCGTGTCGTACGCATCGGTACTTTCATCGACATCGTGCGGAAAGTTCACGGGGTCATGGTGCGCGGCAAGCGGCCGCATCATCACGAACGTGCCGCCTGAGCCGAAGCGTCCGCGCATATCCTGCTCGACAAAGATGTAGCCGCTTTTCGCAAGCTCAGGGCTCTGCGCTGGAAACGGCGGGGCGGACGGGCTTTCCACTCCGTACGGCGTGCGCGTCAGCAGGAAAGGGAGAGCCGCGCCTGCATGCGCGGGCCTCAGGATCGCGGTATACAACTTGACGCCGTCGCGCATCGGGATCATGACATCCTGGCGCGTGTACCCGGACGCGGCCTGCGCAAGAGCTGGGCTTGCTGCGACCATTCCCCACGCAAGTGAAAGAGCGAAAAGCCGCAGAGAGGAGATGCGCCGGGCGGGGTGAGCATGCATGCAACCTACTGTAACGCAGCCCTGGCGAGGATTTCAGGGCGGCTCAACGGCCTGGCCACAGCTGCCGCCCTGCGACGACCACTGCCTGCACCAACGCAGG
>CAXTEW010000310.1:0-3103 GCA_964243175.1 uncultured Acidobacteriaceae bacterium | reverse complement strand
CTGCACCAGGGTTTGCTGGGTAGTGCCAATGGATCAAGCCCCTTCGCCGTCCTCTGCGATGCCGTGAATAACCCACAGGCTCGCTTGGCGCTGGGCTACGTGCAGGCCGACGTGCAAATCCGCTATCAGGGCATTAACGAAAAGTTCCTGATCAACCTGGGTGGTGGCAGCAGCGTGCTCATCACCACGACCTCTGCGGCCACCTCTGGCGGCAGCAGTGGCGGCACGAGCAGTGGCGGGTCGGGCACATCCGGAGGCGGTTCAGGCACACCGGGCGGCAGTGGCAGCGCGAGTACTTTGAGCTTCCAGACCCCGCCAGTGGGCCCCTACGCAATTGGACAGGCCAACATTGGCGTCAACGCGATCCTTGCCCCAGGGAGCGCCGCGGCGAGCATCCAGTTCGGCTGGTCGACCTCTGCAACAATCGCGCCGACCAGTTGGACTACCGGCATCTACGTCAATAGCCAATCGAACGGAGACGCGCTCTTCGCCGCTTATCTCACTGCCCCTTCCACAGCAGACGTCTTTTTTGGCTGGGTGGCGACCGCGGATGCGACGGTTCACGCCTGCTCTGGCAGCGTGACAGTAAGCTGATGCTGTTAGTAGCGCCCAATACGCCCTTGTTGATCTCAACTGGCATACCGCTGCTCACGACGCTCGGCATCGGCAGCAGCACGACCACCCCGCCGCCGACGACCTTCTCGGGTCCCACGCCTGCTGCGATCACAGGCCTATCCGGCTGGTGGGATGCAGGAACAGCCGCTGCCTGGAACGTGGCACTAACGGGCCTTGCCGATCAATCCGGCAACAACATCACGATGACGCCCTATCACTACTACACAGCCAGCGGCGTGACGCTGGCCTCTCTCATTGCCACACCGCGGTTGAACGCCCTGCTGGGTGGGCTTGGCGCTCCAATTGCACAGTCCACGAATAGCGCCGCCCCCACCTATTCGCCGACGCTCGACCCCGATACTGGTCTGAAACTGCCGAACCTGGCGCTCGCACCCGATGCCGCCTGGACGCGGATGCTTGTCTGGAGCCGGCCGAACCTCCGCCAAGGCACTTACTACGTGAATAGCAACCCCGTTTCACTGATCTGCTCGAACGGCACTGTGCTCCTCTCCCTCTCGACGACAGGCAGCACGCTGACGCTATTTCCGCAACAGAATTCCGTTGTCCTATCATCATCAATGACGCGACGTCATACGCATGCCATCATCCTGCGCAACACGCCGGGCATGGGCATTGATGTCTGGCTGGACGGCATACAGGTAGCAAGTGCCGTGGCCAACCCGCTCCAGGCGGGTATCGCCGGCCAAGTCGTGCTAATGCACGAGATGGATCTGCAAGGCGCCGCGCAGCTGTGGCTCCACGAAATGGCAACTTGGGAACGGGCGCTGGACGCCGCCGACATGGCCACGCTCATTGTCTGCGGCGGCCGTTGGGTATTGGGGCCCCGCAAGGGTATGTCCTTGCTCATCATGGGGCAGTCGAATTCCAGCTACTTCGTTGCTTCGGGGGGGGCGCAGCTTATGGCGAACGGCCTCGCCTGGTATTTAGGCGCTCTAGCCGGGAACATCATCTTCCAGCCTTCCGGCACCTACGTTACCCCCGCACGATACACGCAGGTTAACGGTCACCCCATCTCCAACTCCACCGCACCGCTGTTTCCGCCTGGCGCGTCGAACGGAACATTCCTCATAAACCCAGGCGATGGCTCCGCCCCGTCCACCTGGCCGCTGGGACCCGACGGGCTGGCGACGGAGGCCTACCTGACCGGCACCTCTGCCATCCCTACAGCAGAGGATCTACTGGACGTCGCAGCAATTGTCTGGCCGTGGACAGAGCAGGACAGCACCGCTCCATATTCTCAGAAGGCGCTCTACACAGCCACCGTCGCACAGTTGGCCGTGTTGATGCGAGGAATGCTCGGCCGCACTGCTGCGGAACTTCCCCTGCTGATGTGGAACGCGATTCCCTACGAGACGGACTCCGGCGTACAGATGGTGCGCGAGAGCGTGGCCGACCTCGCAGCGAACCGCAGCCAGAACGTTAACATATTCGCAGCGCAGACTGCCGACAGTATCCCGCTGAGCGCAATCTACGATGCGGCCAGCGGCACGTGGACTGGTGGTGATCCAGAGCATCGGGATGAGACAGACGAGCTCACCTTTGGGCTGCGCGGAGCGCATGTCGCCGCCCGATCGGCGCTGGCATCAAGCTTCGCAGATACCCTGACGGCGATCCCATCCGGCATGCCTCTGGCAGGACCCTCGATCGTCCATGCCTATCGGCGAAGCAATACGGAGATTGTGATCACGTTGGCACAGGACCAGGGCTCCGACATCCTGGTCCCCTTGCAAGCGGCAAACGGCGCTGGCTGGTCTGTTATGGATGGCGGCTCAGCCGCCTCCCCCGGCCCGATTATCACGGCCATCGCCGCGAGCCGGATTGATCCCACCCATCTACTCGTAACTTTGTCTAGCGCCCCCTCGAGCCCCACGATGCAGTGCCAAATCTTCTACCCCTATGGCTCCACACAGATCGGACGCGGTGATGCGGTGACCGACAATTTCTCCGTCGTCGGCTGGCCGGCCGGCTGGGACATGGCACATGACCTCGGGCAAGCCTGGGCGATCGACTTCCCCGTCCAGGCGACTTCCTACGGCGTGGCTCTCAGCACCAGTCCGGCATGATCGGGCACGGAACGGAGGACGTTATGAGCGCCAATGACTGGGTTGGAATTGTCACCATAGTCGTGACGATCTTTGCGCTCTACGCTTCGGCTCTTGCTTGGCTCGTTGGACAAAGCGGACGACTTCGGTCAGAAACAAAACGCGACATCGAGAATCTGGAAGCGATCGGAGAGCGCGGCCTCGACAAGTTTCAGGCACAGGAATCGAAATCCCGGCAGGAGTTGGCAGCATCGCTACATGCTGGGATCATCTCCTTGCAGCAGCAGGTGAACCAACTGCGGGACGGCAGCGCGACCAAACCAGAACTAGCCGCGGTCGAGCAGCGGCTAGGAGCCACTTTGAACGAGTTTAAAGCCGAAACGCGTGCGGAGTTCGCCAAGATTGCGCATAAGGTGGACCGCCTA
>CAXTEW010000309.1:0-3110 GCA_964243175.1 uncultured Acidobacteriaceae bacterium | reverse complement strand
TCACTGGTCCAATCTTGACGAAGCCGCCCGCCGTGATGGGCCGGTTCTCTGGGTCAAGCACCACTGGATGGGCGCCGCCTGTGCTGACGCCGGCAGATGGTTCCTCCTGCATGGCAGTGCCCTGGTGCGCCTGCTGCTGTGGCCCGGCGCCCGGGCTCTGCGCGGCGGCTGCGAGAGCCGCCATCAGCACAATACTCAGCCACGGACAGTAGGTTTCCATTGCTTCTGCTCCTAGCGGCCGGCTTACTCGCTGCTAACACTTAGGTTCCCGGGGTCTCATCTTACCGCGTTGTCTGCGCTGCGAGCACCAGGGCCTGGACACCAGGGATAATCTGATCGATGAGTACGGCCTCAGGCGCAGCAAGGGTGGTGAGCGTGGATTGCTGCTTCTGTAGTTCTGCGTGGCTGAGTGGGCGGTGCATTTCTATAGCGTCAAGAGCCGCAAGCCCGAGAGTGGCGGCATCCCGCAGGTGTTGAGAGACGGGTATGAGCTCGAGGGTAAGGCTGGAAGCAGGCAGCAATGGCTGCAGCCTGGCATCGTTATCGCGCCACTCGGTAAGCCACTGGCGAGCCTGTAACTGCTCAGCGGGGGAGGCAGTGCCGGCGGCGATGCGGCCAGCCAGGTCGCGAAAGATGCGAGCCTGGTCGCTCTCAGGCGGCACGGCGTCGACCATGCGATTGAGCGGTGTGTCGCTTGTGTACGCGGCGAGCGACTCCCGCGTGTACTCCTTCGGCGGCTCGACGACACTTGCCAGCACATGCAGCGGGGCAGCATACGGCGCAGCGACGAGACGATCAAGCATCTGTTCGCTGGCAGCTCGATAGGCGAGACCAGACTCCATCAGACGCTTCGAGACGATGGCAAGACGGCTGTACATGGAGGCCGTGTCGCGAACGCTCTGCGCAGACCAGAGGCGCTCAGCGATTGCCGCGGTCCGCGGCCACAGGCGTGAGCCGACGTTTTCAGGCGTCACGAACTCGCTCCACATCGCCGCTTCTCCTCCAAGGATGAGCTTCTGCTGCGCCGAGGTAAGCCAGGCAGTCTCGTTCTCGAGTGGGTCGACTGCATAGTGCTGGCTTGCGGGTTCATTGAGGTCGAGATAGTAGCCGGTCGACAGGATACCGCGATAGCCGCGCCGGGCTGCTTCGGCAAGAGACTTTTGCCCGCGCCAGGACTGGATGACGACATCCTTCGGGGTCTCCGGCTGCAGGACTTCGTCCCAACCGATTGTGATTTTGCCGCGCTTGGTGACTAGCTGCTGCACGCGGCTGGTGAAGTAGGCTTGCAGCGCTGCATCGCCGCGCAGACCGTGCGCACGCATGTAGGCCTGGATCCGTGGATTGCGATCCCATTCCTTGCCATTGCACTCGTCACCGCCGATGTGGAAGTAAGCGTCAGGGAAGAGCGCGGTCATCTCGCCGAAGAAGCGGTCCAGAAAGCTGTAGGTGCTTTCGCGTGTCGGGTCCATCGCTGGATCGAAGATGCCCCATCGGCGCTCGATCCGGTAGGGGCCGGCGCCGCTTGCGAGTTCCGGGTAACCGACCAACCAGGCAGTGGCATGCCCCGGCATATCGAACTCCGGGATGACGCGGATGCCACGATCCCGAGAGTAGGCGAGTACGTCGCGAACCTGCTGCTGTGTGTAGAAAAGGCCATCCGAACCTTTCTCCTGCAGCAGTGGAAACGTTGTACTTTCGATGCGAAAGCCCTGGTCCTCCGAGAGGTGCCAGTGGAAGACGTTTAGCTTAAGAGCCTCCATGCCGTCCAGGGTCTGGTACACAACGGAAACCGGCATAAAGTGGCGGCCGGTGTCGAGCATGAGACCGCGCCATGGAAAACGCGGCTGGTCGTCAATGGTGAGAACCGGCAGCGCAAAACCTTTTGGGCCGGTCTGCACGAGTTGAAGCAGGGTTTGCAGACCATGGAGCACGCCCAGGGGGTTCGCAGCGTGAAGCGTAACCGCTGTGGTAGCAATTTCGAGTTGGTACGACTCATCTTCGCCGAGCTGCTGCACCGGCGCGCTTGGACCGTCGGTTTTCACGACGAGTTCCAGCCGCGCTGAGCCGGTCTGCGCGAAGTTGCCGGTTTCCGTAGCAAGCTTTTGGAGGAAGCGGTCTTCCGCGCGCTTGAGGCGCGGCTCAGAGAAACCCTGCGAGACAATCTTGACGCCATGCTCGAGGAGCAAGCTGCCCGAACCCGCCGTGACGTGTGCAGGCAGTGGCATCAGCGGTAGCATGGCTTGCGCGCCGAGCGAACAAGGCAGCAGAAGCGCGAGGAGCACACCGGCGCAGTAAGTCCGTAGCAGCAAGAACAGCATGACAAGCTTCTCCGGGTGAAACAGAAGACTACGCCGGTTGGTTCGCAAAAAGCAGGGGCGGCGATCCTGAGGGGCGCCGCCATTGCCTGGCGTGAGACCAGGTGAAGAATAGCTAGAAGTACAGCTTTGCGCCAAGCTGGATCTGACGCGGGTTATGGGTTGCGGTCACCTGCCCGAAGTTTCCATCGTTCAAGCCGGCATCGATGGTGGAGTAATTCGTGTGGTTAAACGCGTTGAAAAACTCGCCTCGGAACTGAAATCTGTAACGCTCACCGATCGACACGTTCTTCACTGCAGCAAGATCCCAGTTCTGAAAGCCAGGCCCGAGAAAGCTACCTGAACGCTCCGACCCGAAATGCCCGGCGGCCTGAACAAAGGAGGTGGTAGTAAACCACTGGTTGAGAGTTTTGGTAAGCCTTATGGGAGCTACCTGGTCAGCGCGGGGAGCGGTGTCGGCATCGGGTGAAACCAGACCGATACCGCGCGGGTACGTGCCAGGGGCGCTGCCGGCTGCGCAGCCTGCGACTCCGGTCGTGGTTGCGCAGGCAAATGGATCTTCTGCCTGGGTGACGCTGGTTGAGTGGCCGGATTCAACGGTTGTAATGCCGGAGACTTCCCAACCGCCGAGCGTGTGACCAATGACTCCATGCTCCTGCGCGAAGAACGGCAGGTCGTACACGTAATTGACGATGAAGATGTGAGGCGTATTGAGTGCCGTGGGACCGTAATCGAGCTTGAGATTATAGGTATCCGTGCTGGCGGTACTGCGATCGTTCGACTGGTCGCTCAAGT
>CAXTEW010000308.1:0-3125 GCA_964243175.1 uncultured Acidobacteriaceae bacterium | reverse complement strand
CGGCATCGGGTTGGAGCCGCTGAAGATCATCCTGCTCTCCCAGGTGATTCTCAGCTTTACACTGCCGTTTGCGCTGATCCCTCTCCTGCTGCTCACGCAACGAAAGAGCGTCATGGGCAGCTTTGTGAATGGGAAAGCCGCGCTCTATCTTGGCTGGCTTTCCGTCAGCATCATCATCGTGCTGAACGGCGTTCTGCTCTACCAGGCATTTGCCATGCGGGCAGACACACCTGCGGCGATCATGCTCCCATTGGTCGCACCTGCTGGTGGCCGGTAGATGTTCAGTGGCTACTCGGACGCTGGGAAGACTTTAGCGGTGACTGCTGCCTCCGGCTGCACTTGCGCCTCCACCCATACCACCCCCGAAGCCGCCGGAGGAATGGCTGGCTCCGGCGGGACTTGCGGTGCTGGAGAAGCCTGATGAACCGGAACTTCGTCCTGCTGAGGAGTTAACGCGGCCACTACTTGAGGTGAAGCTGCGATTCGCCGCGGAGGACGCCAGGCCGGCATACTCTGCCGTCGATGACGAGACATAGGAGGAAGCAGAGCCGTGATGTTCCGCGTGCATGGAGGCATGCTGCAGATTGCCGAATGTCTGTCTCGGAACGCCCAGGCCGGCTGATCCCTTCGCAAAGACGAAGGTCTCGTCATTCGACATTTTTGAAGCTACAACTGGTTGACGCTCGACATGAACCAGGGACGCCGTACCCAGAACCGGCGGATGTGGCGGCCCTGTGCGGACCGGGCCCTGCTTGGGCTTGATGGGTAAGAGGGTGTTGGCCAGGCCAACATAGGTATTGCCGGGCCGCCAGCCCCAGCTGCCGCCTCCCTGTCCTCCCGCGCAATATTCCCAGCTGCCCGAGTGATACGGCAGCCAGCCCCAGGGATACGGCGAAACCCACGAATACCCGCCGGCATACTGCGCGTAGGTGCCATTGGCGTAAGGATCGAAGCTGGCGCCGGCGAAGTAAGGACGCCACATGTTGCCACATCCGCCAGCATCCGAAAAGCTGCCGTAGTAGTTGAGATCACTCAGCCCCGAACTTACGCCGGAAACGGCGGTATAGCCACCAGGCTTGGTCTGGAAGGAGCTCATGTAGCGCTTGTGGTAGTCGACCGATGTCTTGTCCCAGTCGTCATAAGCGCCCTTTTCGACATGGCTTGCCAGTTGAGGCTGAACCACACCTGCCGGGCCAAAGCTGAGTGTCTTCTTCTGCTCAACAGTCATCAGGCTGGAGCCGACCTGGGCCTGGACACTCCCCTTGTATACGGCGAGCGTGCTGTCAGCCGGGCCGGTATTGAACTGCATGTGGGTTGAAGGCGCAAGCGTCAGGCGACCCTGGGCCGAATTGACGACAAAGGTGTTCGTTGTGGCATCAGAGAGGCTGGCATAGACGGTGCCATGCAGAACATTGACACTCGTCACCGTATTGCCGGCTGTGTCCCGCGAGAGCTTCGAGAACTCGACGACTGCATCGGGAGTGAGGCGGAGGGTGCTGTTGTCTTCAAACTCGACTTCGGCAACTCCCTGATCAGTCTTCAACTTGGCGCCCTGGACAATAGGCAGATTCTGAAAAGCAGCCTCGAACCCATGGCCGACATTGCGGTCCATCTTGACCTCGCCGCGGGTCTCGCTCAGGCGCACGATCCGGACGCCGGCATTGGAACTGTCTTCAGGCGCAGGAGACTGGGCATGCAGAGCAGAGATGGCCAGAAGCCCTGCGCCAACAGCGATCCATCGGGAAACCACGTTTGCGGAATAAGTCATCACGGCTGTGCTCGCAGGTATCGAAGTGTCGCGAGTCTACGCCTCGGCAGGAATGAACTGCCAGAACTTTTTGCGGTGGTTTGAGTACGCTCGCAACAACGTGGCCACCAGGCAGCAGGACGCGGTAAAATACAGGTCGAGATGAACCCTGACTTTCCCATTAGTCTCGCGCAGGAGCAAATTCCTTCCCTCCCCGCAATGCCTGCTGTCCGGCGCTTTCGACGTGGTCGCCATGACCGCGGGCGCGCCTGCTGATTATCCTTTAAATTCAATCTGCTGATGCTGCGGCCTGTTTCGCGCCGTGGACGGAAGGCGGCCTACTGACCGTCGGGTGGTTGAGCGCGCGATGATCCGCGCAGGAAAGGGTTTGTGATGAACAGTTTTCAAAGTAAAGGCTCGTTGCAGGTTGGCGGCAAGACATACGAGATCTTCCGGCTGAAAGCGCTCGACAGTAAGGCAGGAGTTTCGCTTCCCAAGCTGCCGTATTCGCTGCGTATTCTGCTCGAAAACCTGTTACGGCAGGAAGACGGCAAGAGTGTCACGGCGAGCGATATCGAGTTTCTGGCGAAGTGGGATGCCGCGGCTACGCCGGACCGCGAGATCGCATTCATGCCGGCCCGCGTGCTCATGCAGGACTTCACCGGCGTGCCGGCAATTGTCGACCTGGCCGCCATGCGCGATGCAATGAAGGAGCTGGGCGGCAATCCGGAAAAGATCAACCCGCTGCAGCCGGCTGAGCTGGTGATCGATCACTCGGTGCAGGTGGATGAATACGGTACAAACAACTCCTACCTGATTAATTCCATGCTGGAATTTGATCGTAACCGTGAGCGTTACGCATTTCTGAAGTGGGGCCAGTCGGCCTTCCGGAATTTTTCTGCGGTGCCGCCCGGGATGGGGATCTGCCACCAGGTGAACCTGGAATACCTGGCCCGCGGCGTGTTCACGACTGAAGTCGATGGTGTGCTCCGGGCTTATCCGGACACGCTGGTCGGCACTGATTCGCATACGACGATGATCAATGGCCTGGGCGTGCTGGGATGGGGTGTCGGCGGTATCGAAGCCGAGGCAGCGATGCTGGGTCAGCCAGTGTCCATGCTGGTGCCGCAGGTCGTCGGCTTCAAGCTGACGGGCAAGTTGAAGGAAGGTGCGACTGCGACTGACCTGGTGCTGACGGTCACCGAGATGCTCCGCAAACTGGGCGTCGTCGGCAAATTCGTTGAGTTCTATGGCGCGGGTATCGCCGAGTTATCGCTGGCCGATCGCGCAACAATTGCCAACATGGCGCCGGAGTATGGCGCGACCTGCGGCATCTTCCCTGTCGATGCGGAGACCCTGCGCTACCTGCGCCTGACCG
>CAXTEW010000307.1:0-3137 GCA_964243175.1 uncultured Acidobacteriaceae bacterium | reverse complement strand
GCGTACGGCATTGCTGCCCGCCGGGCCTGCGCCGGGAGACTGGCTGGTCTTGATGGGGGCGCTCATCCGGCTGCCCGCTCCCTGCGCATCAGGGCTGAAGATGCCGTATTGGCTGTCCTTGGAAGGGACGCACGCCACGGAGAGGGAGGGTCGGACTGCAAGGGGGAAGAAGGCATGGGTGGGAGCTTCAGGCGTACTCGTCTCTTATGTAGTCGCTCGGTGGAAGAGCTCACGTATGTCTTCAATGAAAACGAGAAGGACAACGCCCGTAGACCCCAGGAGGCCCAGGAAGAAAAGCATCTCCAACAGGTAAACGCAAACGTGGGCGAGCGCATCCATAGTGAAATTCTAACGCATGGTCTTGCTCGCGGCAGGGCAGGGACCCCGGCCGATGTTACTCTGGGCGCGCATGCGTTTCCGCTTTGCTGTCAGCAGTGTTACCAGGACGGGTACCCCGACCACGAGCGGTGCTGCTCCTTCGGCTGAGTCCCCGTTCCCCGCCAGTCCTCACTTCCCTATGAAAGTACCGGCGAAAATGCCCGCCAGCACCCTGGGGTTTGCGCTCGCCGCTCTCTCTGCGGTGCTGCTTGACCTTGCCTTTCCACTCGCCGGACCATTGCCGCCCATGCGTGCCGTGGTCAGCATGGTGGCGCTGGTACCGCTCTTTTTTGCGCTGCTGTGTCCGAATGCGACCGGGAGCCGCCGTCCGCTGCGCACGGCAGCGCTCACCGGCTATGTAACAGGGGTGCTGTGGTACGGGCTTAACTGCTACTGGATCTACGCGACCATGCACCAGTACGGTGGCCTGCCGCCGGTTGTTTCTGTCGGCATCGTGGTCTTGTATTCGCTGATCCTGGGCGGGTACTTCGCCCTGTTCGGCTGGCTGGTTGCGCTGGTATATCGCGCGAGCGGGCGGGTTCTCTACCCGGCCTGCGCCATCCCCTTCTTCTGGGTCGCGGTGGAGTACCTGGCCGCCCACTTTACCTGTGTTCCGTGGGACCAGCTCGGCTACGCGGAGGTAGACAACCTGCTGCTGACACGGCTGGCGCCGGTGACCGGGGTGTACGGGCTTTCGTGGGTGCTGGCCGCGGTCAATGCAGTGTGGCTCGGCTGCTTCTTCGCGCGCACCCCGCGTCGTCGACTACGTTTCGTCGCCGGCTCGCTCATCCTCACCTGTGCCCTGCAGGCAGGCTCGCTGGTATCGGGCGCCCCGCAGGCTGCCGGTGCGCAGGCCGTGCTGCTGCAGCCGAATCTCAAGGTCGGCGCGGACATGGTGGATGACAATAACTGGTCTGGCTTCGGCTGGATAGAGCACACCACCCGCTACCTGCAGCTCTCCCGTGAAGCGTGCACGCCCTACCTGCTGGGTCTCCCCGAGCCCGCGCCGAGGCCTGTTCCCCGCGTATGCCTGGGCCAGCCCACACCGCCATCCCTGGTCATCTGGCCAGAGTCCCCCTCGCCCTTTCGCGATGGCGACCCTACCTTTACCAACCTGCTCCAGCAGTTGACGCACGAGACCGGCGCGACTGCCGTGGTCGGTGCTGCTGCCATCGATCCCGGCGGCTCCGCCTACAACACCGGCATCGTGATACGGCCGGATGGCAGCCGCGAGGGCCGTTACGAGAAGATCCACCTGGTGCCCTGGGGCGAGTATGTCCCGTTCAAGAGGTTTTTCGCGTTCGCCGGGCACCTGACGAGGAATGTGTCGGACTTCAGCCCGGGCCGCGTTCGCGGTAGCTTCGCGCTGCCGGATGGGCATCGCATGAGCATTTTCATCTGCTACGAAGCAGTCTTCGCGTCCGAGATCCGGCTGTTCGCAAAGCATGGCGCCCAGGTCTTCGTAAATATCTCGGACGACGGCTGGTACGGCGACACCAGCGCCCCCTGGCAGCACCTGAACATGGCGCGCATGCGGGCCATCGAGAACAATCGCTGGATCATTCGCGACACCAACAGCGGGATTACGGCGGCAATCGATCCGCTGGGCCGGGTGACCGAATCGATAGCCCGGCACCAGTTCACGGAGTTGACGGTGGACTACGGGTATCGCAGCGGCATGACGCTCTACACGCGCTACGGCGATGTCTTCGCGTGGCTGTGTGAAATACTTTCGCTAGCCGCGATCGTGCTTGCCGTGCGTGGACTTGCCCGCAGCCAGGACGCTTAGCCCGCGCGGGTGAGTAGCTCAGCTGCCTTGCAGGAGAGGTGCTGAAGGAGAAACACATGTTGCAGGATCTCGAGTACGCCTACACCCCGGTTCGCGAGAAGGTCGCGGACCTTCGGGAGTATCTTTGACCCGGACCAGATGCGCGCCGCGCTGGCCGAGATAGAAACGAAGCTTTCTGACCCCGCCCTGTGGGCCAACCCGGCCGCGTCGCAGCCGCTGATGCGCGAGCGCCGGCGATTGGAAGCCCTGCTGGGCGATGCGGAGCAACTGGACCGCCGCACCGGCGACATTGACGCGTACTTTGACCTGGCACGCGAGGACGAAGGCGGATCAGGCGAGCTCGAAGCCGAGCTGCAGCGCGAGATCAGCGGGCTGGCCGCGTTCGGCGAGAAGCTGGAGGAGCGAACGCTGCTGTCGGCTGAGACCGATGTCCTGAACGCGATCGTGACGGTGCACCCGGGTGCAGGCGGCACCGAAAGCCAGGACTGGGCCGAGATGCTGATGCGCATGTACCTGCGCTGGGCTGAAAAGAATAACTTCAAGACAGAAATGAATGACTACCAGGATGGCGAAGAGGCCGGAATCAAGTCGGCCACTTTCACCATTGCGGGCGAGTACGCTTTCGGGCTGCTGGGTGGTGAGACAGGCGTGCACCGGCTGGTCAGGATCTCGCCGTTCGACCAGGCCAAGCGGCGCCATACCTCGTTCGCGTCGGTGTACGTCTCGCCGGAAATCGATGACTCGATCGTGATCGATATCAAGCCGGACGACATACGTACAGATACCTACCGGTCAGGCGGCAAGGGCGGCCAGCACGTCAACACGACCGACTCCGCGGTCCGGATCACGCACCTGCCCACCAATATCGTGGTGCAGTGCCAGAACGAGCGGTCGCAGCACAAAAATCGCGAGAAGGCGATGAAGATGCTGCGCTCGCGGCTGTACGAGTACGAGCTCGACAAGAAGAAGG
>CAXTEW010000306.1:0-3181 GCA_964243175.1 uncultured Acidobacteriaceae bacterium | reverse complement strand
GCCGCGGCGCCGCCTGTGACCAGGCCTGTATAGCCGGCAGGCGACTTGCACAGCTTCGCGATATATTTGCCAGCTGCGACCTCAAGCTCGTCGATCAATACGAAATGCTGGTTGCCGCGGCGGATCAACTCCATCACTTCGGGCTTCATCACCGAGCCGCCGATGACCGTTACAGTGCCAACAGTATTGATCAGCGGCGTGAGTCCGAGCTCGGCATAGATGTCGCCGGTCGAGCCAAAGCCGCTGGTAATCGGCACGATCGGGTGACCGTCGACTCCATTGGCCGAGGAGGCAGCGGCCTCCTTCGGCTTCTTGCCGAAGATTCCGGCGGCGCTGAGCTCGCCCGGCACCGCCAGGCCGCCGGTTACGGCTCCGATTGCAGATAGAAAGGAACGGCGGCTCCAACCAAACTTCAAACTCATGTGTCACTCCTGTAGATATCTATGCTGCTTCCGGGCAATCCGGCACGCCTGGTATGTTTCGAGGGTCTCATGCTGCAAGCCGCAAGAGACTGCGGCTCACGTGCACCCTGCGCAGGTGAGACGGAATCGCTTTCCATTCTCAGGCCATGGGAGTCGGATCTGCTAGGTCGGGAGTCTTGGCGAATTGTAGGGCAAAAGGCGTAGCGGAGGATTCCAGCGGTAACAGGCCATCGCATCGCGGCTCTGCCGGGGCACTGCAAAGCCGCAACTTACTTGCGAGGATTTCTTTCGGGCACGGGAGCAGCAGGCCTGCTTTCCGCGGCGAGCTTTTCATTCTGCAGCAGCACGGCTTCGACCTGCTTCAGAATGGTGATATCCCGGCCCTCGGGCACAATAAATAAAACTTCACTGCCGTGATCAAAAACAGGCGTCAGCGAGAAGTCAAAGATCGCAACTGTGCCATCTGGACGCATCAGCGAGAGCTCACGCCGCACGGTTGCGCCTGCGGCGACCAGGGCCAGTTCCTGCCGTATCCGTTCCGGAGCACCTGGTGTCGACTGGAACCAGGGGGTCTCCCAGAAATTCTGCCCGACCACTTGCTCACGAGTGACATCGACAGATGCGAGCGAGGCACTGTTGGTATCGAGGATCACACCCTCCGGCGTCAGCAGTCCAATATGCTCGAGCGAGGTAGCAAACATGGCATTGAGCCGTGCCTGGCTCTCCTGCAGCGCTAACTGAGCCAGCTTGCGCTCCGTAATGTCTTCGACCATGCCGACCGTTCCCGTCGCTCGCCCTTCGCCATCCGCCAGGATTGCAGAGCGCCCGAGGATGTACTTTACTGCCTGCCCGGGTTGCGCCACCCGGTAGATGTGCTCGAAGTACTCGCCCTTCTCATTCGCTTTTTTCCAGCCATCAATGAGCCCCTGCACATCGTCCGGGTGAACGCGGGAGAGCCAGCCAGACCCGATGATCTCCTCCTCTGACAGGCCGAAGATCTGCTGGGTGCGCGCGTTTGCATAATGCACATTGCCTTGCAGATCCGCCTGGTACACGCCGAGAGGGCTATGGTCATTCAGCTGGCGAAAGCGCTCCAGTTCGGCACGCAGGCGGGTAATGGTGGTCAGCCTTGCTGCCGCTTCCTGTTTCTGGAGGGTTACATCGCGAAAGAAGATGACGATACCCTCATGCGTTGGCCGCACATGAATCTCTATCCAGATATCCAGCGGTTGTGGATAGTAGGCATCGAAGTCCGCCGGGATCTGTTCGTACATGGCGCGGGGATAGTGCTCGACGAAGGGAGAGCCTTCATAGACCAGTCTCGGAAATGCCTCCCATAGATCCTGGCCAGTGATGTCGCCATCCTGGGCGATGCTGGTCCGCGCCCGCTCATTGAGGTAGGTGATGCGCCAGCGGCGATCAACACTGAGTACGCCGTCTGTCGTCGCCTCGAGCATCTGGTTCAGCTGGTCTCGGACCGCGGCCAGCTTGTTTCGGTCGTGTACGGCCTCTGTCACATCCTGCGCCGGGTTGAAGATCGCTACAATCCGGTCTTCTTCAAAGATCGGACTGGCCGCATAGTTGAAGTAACGTTCCTCCACCTTGCCGTCTTCCATGATCGAGAGCAGAACTTCTTCATGCTGGATGATGGCTCCAGACGCGAGAACAGCTTCAAATTCAGGACCGATGACCGGCCAGAGATCCGCCCAGACCTCGTACAAGGGTCTGCCGAGTGCTGCCGGATGCCGGTCCCGCAACACCTGGCAATACGCATCGTTGTAAATGTTCAGCATCTCGCTGCCCCAGTAGAGGGCGCACGGGGCAGAGGAGGAGAGCACAAGGTTGACGACCGTAAGCATGGCAACCGACCAGCTCTCGATCGAGCCGAGCGGGGTACTGCTCCAGTCAAAAGCGCGTACCAGGTCGATCATGGGGCCCGTGCCGCGAACACCGAAGCCGCGAACAGATGCGGCGCGCATATCTGAACCACCGGGATCCGCTTGACCTGCCCCGGCTGTTGCGTTGTGCTTCACTTCATTCCCGCTTTCTACATCGATCATGGCTCCGGCGCACATGGCTGCGGGGCACCACGAGAGCATCACATTTTGACCCGCGTGCTCTCCGCGCACTCAACCGCTTCAGGCAACAGACTGTCCGTGTCTGTTCTAGCAGGAGCCTGAAGCCACCAGAGGCCACAATCGCAGGAGGAACACCATAGTTTTCCGCAAATGGAGCACCCGGATCCAAAAGATCGGCGGCAATCCGCTGACTCTCTCCAGGCATCCCACTCACATTCATCTCCGCAGGTCTTATAGCGGGTGCATCAGGTTGCAGGAGCGTTCTAGATGGAAGCTGTTTTGCCGTTCATGGTGAACCTTGTCGTGCTCATCTTTGCCCTGGGTGGCATCGGGCTGGGAATCGCGGTTGCGCTCCACGGAATGGGTTTTGTTCGCAGTGGGATCGCTCGCGCAATCGCAAGCCCGATCCTGCTGGTCTTCGGGGTATGGATGCTCTACCTCATGGTGCGCCGCGTCGCCTGAAGGCAACCGCTGCGCGGCCTTCCTGATCTTCTTATCGGCTGCTCGCGTCGAGTGAATCAGGGTGGCCCTTCATTAAGTAAAGCCACCCTCGCGGAAGTCCAGCCACGAATGTGAGGGGAGATCAGGAACTGGCGCCAGCTTCGACGGGGATGTGCTTGGATGGACCAGCTACATCTCGCCCAGCTACATCTCGCCCAGCTACATCTCGCCCAGCTACAT
>CAXTEW010000305.1:0-3208 GCA_964243175.1 uncultured Acidobacteriaceae bacterium | reverse complement strand
GGCGGCAAGGCCACCAGCAGCGTCTCCACCGCGGCCGTCAAGGCGAAAGACTCCTTCGCCGGCACCAAGAAGACAACTTTCCAGCGCAAGGCTGTATAGCTGGGTGTCAGCAGAGTAGTGGGCGCGGCAAAGTCCATCCACGCCCACCTGCAGTATGAAAAGAAGGGCTCGCCAGAGTGCTCTGTAATGGCTGCTCGCAACAAACCTCGGCAGTGCGAGCCTTTGCCCGACCTGCGCAAGTGACCCCTCCCGCGAGGCGCACACGCCATTCCAAAGAAGTAGAGGCACAGGCTGGGACGGGTAGGTGCTCGTAGCTTTTCAGCGCGCCAAGAACTCACAAGCCGCCTCGCCGGCTCTGCTCTCCCACCAGAACTTAGCGTATCTCACCCAACAAGAGACACTGAAGGCAGTGAAGCGTCACCATGCGCGAAGCCGAGGGATCCGCTGTTAGCTCACCTCGGCCAAGCAATGTCGCTTTACCGCGTCGCCAGTCGCGCGGCCTTTTTCGCCGCCCTCTTAGCCACGGCCCAGCGCTTCCGCTGTGCTTCGGCGATCCTCTGCCGACCCTCTTCGCTCATCACTCGCCTGGCTCCGCTGGTCTTCAACGGCAACGCCTTGCCTGCGCGTGCCGGCCGCTCCTGCGCGCCCTGCTCCTCACCGGCAAGCAGTTCCTTGCGTGCTGCTTCCAATGCCGACATCGCCTGATCAATCGCTCGTACAACACTCTTTTGTGACATATCTCTCATTCTGGCGTTGCGTATCTCCCGCATCGCCGCACCTGTTCTACCTGATCTGCAGATTGCTCCATCCAGAACATACTCGATAACGATCCACTTACCGGGTATGCCACGTGCCTCAAGGCCGCATCCGGTACTTATCTCCTGCCAGAGCTATGGTGCCTTCGCTCCTGCAGTGCCTCGTACCCGCGATGCATCCTTCCTTCAGACTGCAGCTAGGATGTGCAATTGTCCCTTATAAGATGGCTGGCTGGCACCTCTCTAGTGACAGCCATGGTTCGCCGACCTGGCATCAGCCGCTTTCGCTGCGATATGTCTCGTGATGTTGGTGGTGCAATGGAACACTGGGCTGCTAAGTCGGCGCTGCACTTACCATCGCCTGCTTCGCTCAGCTCCCCGCTTCGGCTAACGCCTGCTTGTTTACTGACTTCGACACCGCCGTCAGCTTCTTGTCCGCTGCCTTCTCTTCTTCCAGCGTCTCACTCAGTAGCTGCAACACTTCCTGCTGCCCAAGCGCCTTGGCAAAGGCGACTACCGATCCATACGCCGCTATCTCGTAATGCTCCGCCCGCTGCGCCGCCGCGATGATCGCCGCGTCGCGCACCGGACCCTTCTCGGCAGCCTCCATCGCTTCAGAAGATTCCTCCAGGACACCCTTCATTCCTTCGCAGGTCTTGCCCCCGGCGCGCTTCCCCACCAGCTCAAACGCGCGGTCCAGCCGGCTCACCTGGTTCTTCGACTCTTCCAGGTGAGACTGCAGGGCTTCCTTCAGCTCCGTGCTTGTCACCGACTTAGCCAGCCGCGCATAGACCCGGAGCGCCTGCTTTTCTGCTGAGTAGATATCCTTCAACTCGTCTACAAACAAATCATTCATTGTCTTGATCGCCATAAGAACCTGCCTTTATCCCCGGAGCTCCGGGATCGATCTTTGAAATTGCCTCGAATGCAGTCTATACGCCCGCCGGCTGTCTCTCGCGCAAATCGAGAACGGAATTCACCTTGATTGATGTGCAGCTAAATCAAAAGGGAGGCTTGCGCACGTTGCTGGCACGGAAGGAGAAAGGCAGGGGGTATCGCTCGTCCTGCGCCGCCAGATAGAGCAAGCCTCGCCAAATTCGCTGCGAAGGGCACCTCGCGACTCCAACTCTCCGCCCGGGCGCATCTCATTGCTTGGCAGCACCTTGTCCAGGGAGACTCATGGCAGACGTACTTCTAACAGATATCGATGGCACCCTCGTAGACAGCAATGCGCTTCACGCCGAATCCTGGCGCCGCGCGTTTGAGCACTTTGGCATCCAAGTTTCTCTCGGCGAAGCATGGAGCCAGATCGGTAAAGGCGGCGACCAGGTTATCCCCATCTATGTGCCGGAAGGTGACCGCGAACGTCTCGAGAAGCCGCTCAAGGAACTTCGCTCGGAGATCTTCCACCGCGACTATCTCCCGCGCATCGTGCCTTTTGCCAAGGCCCGCGAACTGCTCGTGCGTGTGCGCGCATCTGGCATGAAGCTCGTACTAGCGACCTCGTCTGAGGAAGAAGACCTTGCGATCTACAGCAGGATCATCGGCGGCGGCGACAAGGACGCCGATCAGGGCATCGATGACCTCGTTCACGAAGCCGCGACAAGCAGCGACGCGAAAGCCTCTAAGCCGGAAGCCGATATCTTTGCCGCGGCCTTGCGCAAAGTCAACATGAAGCCAGAGCAGGCGATCGCGCTCGGCGATACGCCCTGGGACGCGCAGGCAGCCGGTAAGCTCGGTATCCCCGTCATTGGCGTTACCTGTGGTGGCTGGAAGCGCGACGACCTAATGGATGCCGGCTGTGTGGAAGTCTGGCAGGACCCGGCCGACCTGTTGCTGCACTACGCCGAGTCTGCCCTCGGGCGCCGCTGACCAGGCATGAACCCTGCCGAAGCGGCAACAAGTTCACTTGTAACTCCCATGTCTCGCGCCCGGGACATGCGGAAGTTCTTCAGCGTCCACGCGCACCCACAAACACACTCAACAGGGTCATCGCGGCAGGGGTAACTCCCGGGATCCGGCTGGCCTGTCCTATCGTGCTTGGCCGGATGCGTGAGAGCTTCTCCTGCATCTCTCGCGAAAGGCCAGATACTCCCGCATATTCAAAATTCTCGGGGATCACGCGTCCCTCCGCTGCCTTCAGTTTCTCTATCGACCGTCGCTGCTGGTCCAGGTAGCCTGCGTACTTGATTTCCGTCTCGATAGCTTTCAATTCCACGCGGCGGTTCCCCGCAGCCGGTGTCGCCGCTTCCACCGCAAGCCAGGCAGCGAAGATACTCTCTCCAGCATCCCGCTCAAACGCAACGAGAACAGGCACAACCAGCGGCCACAGGATAGGCAGCGTAAGCTCCGGGCGTCGCAGCAGCTGCGCATATGTGAGCCCGGCTGTATTCTCCGCCGTCAACCCGTTGGTGCCCGCTCCATTTCGCGCAACATCCTCTCCCTCACCGGCA
>CAXTEW010000304.1:0-3238 GCA_964243175.1 uncultured Acidobacteriaceae bacterium | reverse complement strand
GGTATCCGCACATTCGCCGATCACACCCGCAACACGCTCGATCTCAGCATTGTGCCCGCAGCGCAGCAACTGTCGCACCTGCCCATCGTTGTCGACCCCAGCCACGGCACCGGCAAGCGGGATAAGGTTCTTTCGATGGCCCGCGCCGCTGTCGCCTGTGGAGCCGACGGCCTCATCGTGGAAGTACACAATCAGCCGGATCGCGCACTGTCCGATGGCGCCCAATCGCTCTACCCTGAGCAATTTGTGCAGCTGATGGGCGAGGCCGCCAAGATCGCCGGCATCGTGGGCCGCAGCGTTCCCCTCGGCGTCAATGCGGCGCAGGCGACGGAAGCCGTCATAGCCTGACGATCGGTCGCATCGCTGTCGGAAAGGCCGCGCCTGCGCGGCCTTTCTGCTGTGTCGCTACACCCCCAAGCAGGCTGTTCCGCGGCCGGCTTCCGGTCGCGCCGGCCCTGCCCCTGCGGTTGGCCGTAGCGTAGAGTGACAAAGACTGATGATGCCCTTGCCCATCCCTCTAAGCCACTTGCGGTTCGCCGCCGCCGCCCTGGCTGCATCTGTCACGCTCACCGGCTGCCGTACCGGCGCATTTCCTGAGTACCCGGGCGATTACCGCGAGTATGCCTATGTGGCCAACAGCGGCAGCAATACGGTCACTGTTCTCGACGTCGTTCACATGCGCCAGCAGGGAGTTCTTATCGTTGCTGCGCACCCGGTGGCGCTGGCTGCCAATCCCGCCCGTAACGAAATTTACACGGCCAGCGAAGGGCTCGCGGGAGAACGCGGCTCCCTGTCCATCATCGATGCGGAAACGAACCGCGTCGCCTCCTCGATCGCCCTGGGTCATAAGCCGGCAGAGATGGTGTCAGACAGCGCAGGCGACACGCTCTATGTCACCAATGCCGGCTCCAACAGCGTTTCTGTCGTGGACCTCCACGCCCGGCGGCTTACCGCAACCACCGGCGTCGGGGAGCGGCCCCGAGCGCTGGCAATTTCGCCCGACAACAGCACGCTGGTGGTGGCCAACGAGCAGAGCGGCAGTGTTAGCGTCCTCGACCTCGTCAATGGGAACACCGCTGCCACGGCCGATGTGCCCAGCCAGCAGGAAGATGTACCGGCCAGGTTCCCAGGGCACCTAGCCGAGACAAAGCCCGCAGCCGCGCTACGGCTGCGCCTTCCCATCGTTCGATCCACCTACCCGGGCTGTCCCGGCGCCAGCAGCGTCGCCATCCTTCCCGACGCGTCCAAGGCATTCATTGCCTGCTCGGGTGGCCACCAGGTCATGGTTCTGGGCCTGCGCCGCAGCGATAGATCCGGGCGACCCGGCTTGGTCTCGCGCGAGGACCAGCTGCTCGACATGCTTGACGTCGGGATGGGACCGGTCCGCCTGATTTTGAAACCAGACGGCGGAGAGATATTTGTCGCCAACCGTGATGCCAACACGGTCTCCGAGATCGCCACCGGCACGAACGAAGTGGGCGGCGCGGCATTGATCGGCTCAAGACCAGAGTCCGGCGTAGTGAGCCCCGACAACGCACTCCTCTGGGTATCGAACGAGGCTGCGGACACCGTCGCCGTGTACTCGGTCGACGATGGAAAGCTGATCAACACGGTGCATGTCGGCTCCGGCCCAGGCCCCGTTGCTTTCTCGGCAGATAGTCACCTGCTGCTCGCCGCCGACACCCGCTCCGGGGACGTGTCCGTGCTGCGCACCTTCAGTCGGAACCTGCACCGGGAACCTGTCTACGGCACGCTGTTCACACTGCTGCCCGCCGGCGACACGCCCGCGGCCATCGTCGACAAGGCGTACCGGATTCACCCCTGACTCGCAAGCGTGCATGGAACAGGGAACAAGGATCATCCGTGGGGCCTGCGCGGTCCCGGCTCGCCCCTGGCTCACTTCGCTGCCATGCGCTCGGGCTGCGCTTCCCGCAGCAATGCGCGCGTGTAACGGGTCGCCGAGAAGTGCGCCCCGGCAAGCAGCAGCAGGCCCGTGACAAAGGCCCAGATCATCAACGCCACCGATACCGCGAACGGCCCGTAGACGGCGCCAAGATCCATCCAGCGCAGCACGTGGACGTACACGACCTTCGCCGCTTCCCACAGCAGCCCGATCACGATCGCGGTAGGCAACACGGCCCGGAACGGCAGCCTGCGGTTGGGCAGCACCCAGTAAATGACAAAGAAAATGGCGATCGACAGGAACGCGGCCGTTACCTGCAGAAACGAGTTCGCCAGGAAACTGAAAACGATGTTCTGCGTGTGACCGAAGAAGACAAAGGTCAGCAGCCTGGTCTGCAGCGCGGTCATGCCGACAGAGATCAGCGCAAGCAGTCCCACGGCCAGCGCCAGCCCCAGCGAGATAACCTGGTTTAGCAGGTACGACCGGTTGGCTGCGACACCCCAGACCCGGTTCAGTGCGACCTCCAGCGGCAGAAACACGCCTGACGAGGAGATGAGCAGGGTGATGACCGAGGCGATCTGCACGCGGCCCTGCGGATGCACGAGCAGGCTCATGTTCCGCACCACGAAATCCTGGTTCGCCGGCAGAAAGTATCGCAACATGTCGCCGATCACGCTGACCATGGATTGCGAGTGAAACACCCGGCGCGCGATGGTGAACATCATGACAATGAACGGAAACAGGGAAAGGATTGCATTGGCCGCGACCGAGAAAGCATAGGTGTGCACTTCGGACTGGATCAGGTAGCAACCCAACGAGATCCACGGCGCCCAGAAACCGTCCTTCTCCGGTGCCTTGCAGGCAGCGGGCGTCCGTTCCGCGTCCGCACCGGCAAGCGCGGAAGCTCCAGCGGCGGGATGGCTGGTCTCCCGGGATGCGACAGCGGTGGGCGGCAGCATGGAGCGATCCTAGCAGCGGGCGGCGTACGCACCTCCGCACGACGCGGCGAAAGATGGCGCCGGGGAAACTTCGGTGCCTGGAACCAGACACGCAATGCGCCTCACCCGGGAATGGCCTGGATGATGAAGGCGCCCGCCCCCATGGGGAGATCACGGGACATCGCCCAGCGTGACGTGCCTGCAGGCGTGGGCCGAGCCCTGGAGGAGCAAAGCCCGGGCACTTGTGAATTCACACATTTTCTAGCACACTAGAGAAGTACGGACTCCTGGGAATCGGCCAAGTGGCTGATTCTAAACGCGGAGAGATGGCAGAGTCCGGTCGAATGCAGCTGACTCGAAATCAGCCATACCTTTACGGGTATCGGGGGTTCGAATC
>CAXTEW010000303.1:0-3316 GCA_964243175.1 uncultured Acidobacteriaceae bacterium | reverse complement strand
TTGGTCTTTGATCACCAAGGACAGCAGGATCTCCGCCACCCGTGAGGCGTGTTGCACTTTTCAGCCGGGGCCGATTGTTCCTGGTCGCGAGGTTTTCTCTTTATGAGTCCGCGATGCTTGCCGCATGTGTGGACGCTACTATCGACGATCGGACAAGCAGCGGATCGCCGAATGTTTCTCCGCCCATCCCACATCCGATCTCACCGATCTCGTGCCCGACTACAACGTCGCGCCCACGACCTTTCAACCGGTGATCCGTAACAGCCGCGATGGCGCCGTGCGAGAGCTGCTGCTCATGCATGGGCTGTTTCTGCCTGGCGGTTTCCTTCTCTGCTTGTGGGCTTCCGTTCCGCTTACGTTTTCGATGTAAGCCAGACCGAGGGTACCGAGCTTCCCGACCTCACGCGGCAAATCAATGGCGATGTCGGCGAGTACCGCGAACGCCTGATCGACTTCACCATGGCTCAGGGCATCGAGCTTGAGTTCAAGGAGTCGATCGCGCCCGCGCTGGGCATGAGCTACGGCGGCAGGATTGCCATTCTTCCCGGGCAGGCGCCAGCCGAGGAGTTCAGCACCCTTGTCCACGAGCTCGCGCACGAAATGCTCCACAAAGCCGAGCGCAGGACCGCAACGACCAGGACGGTACGCGAGACCGAAGCCGAGGCCGTCGCCTTTGTTGTTTCGCAGACCATCGGCCTGGACGCCGGGCGAGCTTCAGCCGACTACATCCACCTCTACCACGGCAATGCTGCCCTGCTGACCGAGAGCCTGGAAGTCATCCAGAGACATCCGCCCTCATCCTCTCCGCCATCGAGACGGCGCCAGAGGAAACGCAGCACACCACCGACCAGAACCTCACCGACACAACAACCGCCGCAGCAACCGCGGAGGTGGCGTAATGCGAGCTGAGTACCATTGTGCAACAGCTGCTCAAAATGGCATCAATCCCGATTCCCTCCTGCGCTAACCTCTCAGTTGCGTGCGTAGGAATGCGGAAGCGGGCTTGTGGAAGAGCGGCTGATCGGAACTTCAACCCATAGCTTGCTGCAGCGGCCAGATTAGAGCCTTAAATAAGAGGCGGACCTTCAACATGTTGTCGAGAATGAAAGGCCCTGCATCCTCGGTTTGGTTCGGCCTAGTCGTTGCTATCGCATCAACGCACATCGGAGTGCTTATTGTCTGCCGAAAGCAGGTACAGGCTTCGAATGTTGTACAGCTGATTGCGGCTCTACTCGTCGTGGCAGTCTGCTTCCTGCGCGCCCGGCAAACCGCCGAATCGTACTTCCGCTCAGCCTGGCTTCAACTTAGCGTCGCCTTCTGTATCTACTCAGCGGCCCAGGCGTACTTCGCCTACTCCATCCTCTGGGAGGCGACGACGTTACGTTACCCATCGCCTTCCGACCGCCTTTGGATGATTTTCGCCTTTCCCATCCTCCTCGTGTTGGTTAAGCGTCGTTCCGGCTCGCGCTGGGAGTGGGTAGACTGGCTCGACGCCGCACAGGCCTGCGCCTTTTTCACCATGCTCTACGTCCTGGTTTTTTCGCATGTCACTACTCTTTCTGTCTCCCTCGCCTATGATTTGCAGAGTGCGGCGCTCATCCTCACGTGGGCCGTCCGTTATTCCAGTACCGACTCTGGCCCGGAGCGCGACTTCTTCCGCCACCTCGGTCAATTCCTCGTTGTCTACGGTCTGCTGTCTTCGCTAGGCAACCGGTGGGAGCAATATGGGCTTCCTGCTCACGGCTGGGTGGGGCTCTGCTGGTCTACGCCACTGCTCCTCTTCGCCACGCTTGCGCTCCAGACTGAGGGCCGCCGCGCTCCCACGTTGCAGGATGATCAGCCTACGAGACTGCGCCTTCCCGAACACTTCCACGGACTCAGCGCCCTTGGTCTTTCCGTCATGTCCATCGCAGCTGCGGGCACGCTGACCCTGCACCGCCCCGCCCCCGGGGCGGTAGCACTGACCCTGGCATTTCTCATCTTCGCCCTGCGCACCAGCATCCGCGAATTCCAGCTGCGCATAGCGCACAGCACACTGGAACACGCCGTTATGCACGATCCGCTAACTGGCCTCGCTAACCGGACTCGGCTCATGTCCGAGCTGGACCGTCGCCTCGACGATTGCAGCGAGGCGAGCTGCATCGGCCTCCTCTTTATCGATCTCGACCGCTTCAAACTCATCAACGACAGCCTTGGGCACCCATTTGGCGATCGATTACTGATCGAGGTCGCCAGCGCACTGCGCGCTACAAGCCGCCCCGGAGATGAGGTCATTCGCCTCGGAGGCGATGAGTTCATAATCCTCCTGACTTCGATCACACTCGGCGGCGCTCAAGCTGTCGCCAACACCGTGGTCCAGCGGTTTCGCGAACCCATCAGCCTTGAAGGGCGGGTTCTTCACGTCAGCGTAAGCGTCGGTTTCGCCATGGGACGGCACTGCATGCGCGCTGAGGATCTTCTCCGCGATGCTGATTGCGCCATGTACGCGGCTAAAAAGCAGGGCAAAAATCAGGCCCACTCCTTCAGCGACAGCGTTGTAGACACAGCCGAGAAGTACCTCCGTGTGGAGACCGAACTCCGCAAAGCCCTCGCATCAGGCCAACTTGTTGTGTACTACCAACCCATCTACTCGCTTGCACGTCAGGCTCTGGAAGGATTTGAAGCCCTCTGCCGCTGGCGGCACCCTGAACGCGGCCTCGTCTCTCCGGCCGAGTTCATCCCGATCGCTGAAGAGACGGGGCTCGTCCTGGAGCTGGGCAAGCAGGTGCTCCGCGAGGCGTGTAGTCAGGTCAAGCTCTGGAACGAACGACACGGCCAGCGCCTAACCGCGAGCGTCAATGTATCCGCCCGCCAATTCGCCGATCCCGATCTGCTCAGAGATATCGGAGACATTCTGGCCGAAGTCGGGCTTCCTCCCGCACTCCTGAAGCTCGAGATCACCGAGACCGTGCTTCTCTCCGGTACCGAGCAGGTTGCCGAGACGATTGCAGCGATTCGCAGGCTCGGCATCGGGATCTCCTTGGACGACTTCCTCACCGGGTATTCGTCCCTCCAATATCTGCTGCAGTATCCCTGCGACATTGTTAAGATCGATCGTTCCTTTGTCCACGCGATGGATAAGGACCGGCGGCGTGCGGAACTCGTGCGCACTGCGGTTCAACTCGCAAAAAACCTCGACATGACAGTCATCGCCGAAGGCGTCGAGACCCAAGAAGAGCTGGATAAACTAAAGGAGATGGGGTGCGACCTCATCCAGGGTTTCCTGTTTTCCAAACCGATACCGGCGGAGCGCGTCGACTCTCTTCTAAGCACACCG
>CAXTEW010000302.1:0-3356 GCA_964243175.1 uncultured Acidobacteriaceae bacterium | reverse complement strand
TCTCTCCTTATTGTCGAGTAGCGGCAATTTGTGCAAGTTGGTCTTTGGCCTCTTTGCGGCTTCTTTCGACTTGGGAGTTTCCTGGCGGCGCGTCGGCCAGTATCTCGCGGAAGATCATCGCCGCTTGTGCCGTTTGATGTACTTCGACGAGAGATCGTGCGTAAACAACCGAAGTTTTGATTCGCCGTGGGTCGTCCACGTGCAGAGTCGCACTGCTAACACGATAAGCTTCTTCGGCATATCGTTGCGCATCCTGCCATTTGTGTTCAGCGCATAAGACTTCTGCTGTTCCCGTGAGCGGAATGGACCAGGAGAAATGAGGCCGGGTATAAAGTTGCTGATAGATTTTCAGGCTCTCGCGGTATCGAGCAAGTGCTTCGGCGTCATGCCCCTGCTGAAACGCAACCGAACCGATCGCCAGCAAAGCGTATGCTTCAGTCGCCGAATGCTGTGGCTCCCTTTCGAGGGTGTGTAGCGCCTCCTCGAGAGAGGCGCGGGCTTCCGTAACACGCGATGGCACGTGTGCCAGTGCCGTCCCCAGATGTGCCTGTGCAGCAGCAATCTCATGGTGGCCGGCAGGCAACGATTCGCGAAAGATGGAAAGTGCCTCGCTTGCCTCGGCCGCGGCCTGGTCATACTGCCCCAACAGGACGTGCGCATTGTCAATGGTCAGCAGGTGTTCCGCTATATCCGGATGGCGATTGCCGAGAAGGGCTCGATCGATAGACATGCTCTGCTCCTGGAGGTCTAAGGATCGCTCCAGGTGGCCGAGGTTACTCTCCGTGATGCTGAGGTCATTCAGAGCGCCGGAGAGATCGTCAAGCAGCTCCGGCTGGCCAGACTCACGGCGCACCGCTCCCTCCAGCAGCGGCACCGCCTTCTGGTCCTCTCCCAGCTCGGTCCATATCTCCCCCAGAAGAGCCTCTGCACGAGAAAGCGCAAGATCTGTCGCGGGTAATGTACGCCGCTCGATGGAGAGCGCCTGCTCCGCCAGGGGAAGTGCGACTCGCGGTTGATGTTCATCGCTCTTTAGTGCCGCCTCTTTGGTAAGTGTGGCGGCAAACTCGGGCGATTCCGGTCCGTCTGTTCGCCTTCGCTCCTCCAGCGCTTGCGCAAGCAGGTGCTCGGCCTTGGCATAGTTGCCGAGCGCGTCATACGAGGCTCCCAGCGTCGTCAGCAGCTCCGCATGTTCTTCGGGTTCGCCGACCAGGAGGTGCGATTTTTCGAGTCCTCGATCCGCGAGCCCTTCCGCAGTCATTGGCCCGCGTGCAGCCACATCGCCATCCCAGAAAAGCCCTTCCAGAAACGTCTGCAATGCCCGGGCATGCCGCGCTTGAGCCAGCGCTGCTCTCTGCCCTCGGCGAAGATCCGACATATAGCGCAGCGCTGCGAAGGATGCTACCAGCACCAGCAGCATCGCAGACATGGCCAGCGCACGCCACAGCGGACGCTTCGCCTGCTCTGCCGCCAGCAAACGTTCGGCAAGCTCCGCACGTCGGCGGCTCTCCTCCAGCAAATCGTTCGCGCGGCGCCGCTCGGCCAGCTCGCGCAGCCGACCTGTATACAGACCTGGCGTGGCATGGCGCCGGCCGGGATCGAGAGCCGCCGCATCGGCTATATCCTGACGGAGCAACGGGTCCTCGATCCGCTGCTCCCAGCCGGGCAGCGGCCCGGCCGTCAGGTCTGCCGCGACCATCTGGTACAGAATGACGCCAAAAGCGTAAATATCACCCGCGATCGTAGGGCGCTCCCCGCCATTCAGTTCAGGCGCCTGGTAGATGGAGCCGGGCTGTGCCGCATGAGACCCTTCAATGCTATCCCCGGCCCTGGACACACGTGTCTGCCTGCCGAATCCATCCAGCCGCACCGACCAGCCTGCCCCACTCTTCACGATGTGCACATCACTCAGGCACAGGCTGCCATGGATAAGCCCCAACCCATGCGCAGCTTCAATCGCTGTGGCCAGTTCCGCGCCAAGGGCTACCCGCACGGTTTCTGACATTGCTCGCAGACCGCCCTGCTCCGCCGCCCACTGTGGCAAAGTCGGTCCCAGCCAGTCTGTCTCGATCAGGGCCGGTTCACTCTCCCATTGCACGGTCAGCAGTCGCGGGAAGCGCATAGGCTCATCCGTAAACTTGTTGAGGCATTCCAGCGCTTCCACCCTGCTTTGTAGCTGCACCCGCGCCCGTTCATCCCAGGCAAGATGCACCACTCGCCGGGACTCCTCATCGGCCTGGCAGCTCAACCAGCATGCGTATCCCCCCTCCTGCTCCAGATGCTTTTTGAGTAGCCACCCTGGTCGCCCCGGTACCTCTTGCCCGGCAAGCAGGTCCTCAGGTCGGGCACTCTCCTCGGCAAGGTAGGCCAGCACCACAGAGACAGCCATGGTGTAGCCGCCGCCTTTCACGGTTCGAAGAACCCGCTGTCGGTCCGTATCCCCGAAGGCGTCGCGCAGCTTCCCGACGGCGACGGCCACCGAGAGCTCGCTCAGGTTCTTCGCCTGCCACACCGCGCCCTTGATCTCGTCCGGCGAGACGATGCGCCCGGCATGCCGAAGCAGGTACAGGAGCACCTCCTTCGGCTTCGACTCCACCGGGACCACTTTGCCGGAGCGCCGTAACTCGTGGCGTAGCTGGTGAAATTCAAATTCGGCGAACTGCCAGACAGGCACGGGCATTGCGCGGATCCTTTGCTCCAGATGGACTTATGGGGTCTTAAAGATCCTTAAGGCAGGCTTGAGGGCACTTTAACACCCCGTCAGGCCAACTTGGTTCAACAGCAGGACACCGCTGTACGGAGGGTAGTATGTGGAGCCTGATAGGCACCGCCAAGCTGCGGTGCATCCCAATACTTCTGGTCGCGCTTGGCATGCTTGCTCCTGCATTTGCTGCCGGGCAGGGGCCTGCCGCGCAGGAAGCACTGTCGACCGCTCTCGTCGGGCAGGCGGCAACACTCAAGATCGGCGGCATCCATGCGGTCACCCAGGTGCTTCTGCACCCCATCGACACCCGCATCCTCGATGGCGCGGTGCAGTCCCGTACTCTCGATCTCCTGCGCAGCTCGCACGACACGATCCTGCAGCCCGGCACCTCGCTGCGTATCGTCAAAGTAGAACTTGCTTCCGATGCGAAGAACGACATTCTTCGCATCGGTGTCACGGCAGAGAACGGGGCCTTTGCTTCTCTCGCGTTTCTGGCCCCGAAAGGTTCGCTGGCCGGCGCCTCGACAGCGCAACTGGCTGCCCTCATTGCCCCGGTACTCGCGACTCCATCGCTGGTCTCGGAGGCTGGCCCCCTCGCCGCCCTAGGCCAGCCATCGCCGGCCGCCATCTCACCCGACCCACACCCTGCGCCGAC
>CAXTEW010000301.1:0-3363 GCA_964243175.1 uncultured Acidobacteriaceae bacterium | reverse complement strand
CGCTGCTACCCGCCGCCCCTGGCTACCCAGCCCGCCGCTGTGCTGGTGTGGTGATGCAGGCCGTGCGCGGGATGGAGGGGTGTGGACATTGCCGGGTGCTGAGCATAACGCTAAAGACGAGCCAAGGCTGTGTCAAGCGCGGCGTGGCAGGCGAGGGCGCTGTCGGGGAGCACAGGGGCTGGGATAGGATCGGGGCTAGCCTCGACGAGAGGACGAAATCCCGCTTTTGCCCGAAGTCTGCCCGCCATGAGTCAACTACACGCCGCGCCCAACCAGCTCACCTTCCTTCGCCTGTGCCTGGTGCCCTTCCTGGTGCTGGCGGTCATGGAGGGGCACTTCCGGCTGGCCTTCGGGCTGTTCGTGGTGGCAGGCGTGTCTGACGCACTCGACGGGCTGCTGGCCCGCTGGCTGCGGCAGCAGACGACCCTGGGGCAGTACCTGGACCCGGTCGCTGACAAGCTACTGCTGTCCTCGCTGTTCCTGGCGTTGCACCATGTCGGCCTGGTGTCCCGCCGGGTGACACTGCTGGTGTTTGCCCGCGATCTCGGCATCCTGATCGTTGGCGCTATCCTGTTTGCCGCACTGGGGCTCAGGAACTACCGGCCCAGCATTTTCGGCAAGGCCAACACGCTGGTGCAGATTATCGCTGTCGTGGCCGTGCTGGTGGCGCAGTTCTGGCCAGCGTCCGCGATCGAGTGGACCCGGCACTGGTCGTTGATCGCAACCGCGTTGCTGGCCTGTATCTCGGGCTTCGACTATGCCATGAAGATGGCCTGGCGTCTGAGTGCCACGGCACCCGAGATCCCGGAGCTGCTGGAGTAGCGAGCTACCTGGTGCCGCATGGTTGTGCCGCATGCGGCCGGACCCAGCCGCAAAGTGACCGCAGGCGGTGGCGGCTGGCCCCTTTAGTCCAGTTCCGCCTGTTCCAGATCGTCAGGCAGTGCCGCCAGCCGGTTCTTTTCTTCTATTTCCATATCCCGGAACTCATCGGAGTCGAAAACCTCTCCGCAGTCCTGGCACTCTACGAACTCGACGTCATCCTGGCGGGAAACAACGCGCACTCTGGGGTGTTTGCAGGGGCTTGGCATGGTCGGGAACAGGCACAGCAGGCCTGACGGGTCGATTGTAGCCCGAAGCATGCCTCCGGCCAAGGCACAAGCGGCTCCTCTTGGCGAGATCGCAGGGCAGGCAAGCACCCGGGCAAGCACCTGCTGGGACCCGGCATCCCGGCTGAACAATAACTCCTATCAACAAATAGAGAATAAAAGCTGGTATCCATTGCGGGGGCTCGTAGCCGGACCTATACTCGAAAGAATGCTTAGGCTGACAAAAAAGGCCGACTACGGACTGATGGCGCTCAAGTACCTGGCGGAGCATCCGCAGACGCCCGCACAGAGCGCGAAGGATATTGCCGAGGCGTATCACATTCCTCCGCAGCTGCTGGCCAAGATACTGCAGCGTCTGGCCAAGGTTGGGCTGGTTCGTTCTACCGCCGGTATGAATGGCGGCTACGCATTGAACCGCGATGCGGGGACGATCACGGTGTTCGAAGTGATCCTGGCCGTGGATGGGCCACAGTTTTTGACTGCATGCACCTCGGGCCAAAGGCCGTGCGACCTTACCGAGAGCTGCACCATCAAAGAACCGATGGCGCGGGTGAATGACTCGATCGGTGACCTGTTGAAGGGTATACGGATCGGCGACCTGGTGGACAACAACCCGGAGCATACCGCGCGGGCGACTCACGCCCTGGTTTCGATACAGATGTAAAGCCGGCCGCACGGGCCTGGCTGAGAACCGAGTTTCAGCTTCAAACCGGCGTGCAAGGCACGCCATTAGCCATTCGTTTCGTTAGGGAGAGCAACAC
The DNA here is from genome assembly GCA_964243175.1 of uncultured Acidobacteriaceae bacterium. GTDB lineage: Bacteria > Acidobacteriota > Terriglobia > Terriglobales > Acidobacteriaceae > EB88. Next base: position 1,496 of record CAXTEW010000301.1, on the reverse strand, counting down.
CGATGAGCACAGCGACCCAGATGAGCACAGCGACGCAGATGCAGGAACAGACCCCCTTGAATGCGCCGGAAGGGGACCAGATCGTTCCCGCCGTCACCGGCGAGGCGGGCACAGCGGCAAATGGTGTCAAGCTGCCCATCTACATGGATAATCATGCCACGACCGCGATGGACCCGCGGGTACTGGAGAGTATGGTCCCGTACTTCACAGGCAAGTTCGGCAACGCAGCCAGCCGCAATCATGGCTTTGGCTGGGAAGCCGAACAGGGCGTCGAGTATGCGCGGGAGCAGATTGCCAAGCTGATCGGAGCCACCGCAAAAGAGATCATCTTCACCTCGGGCGCTACCGAGTCGAACAATCTTGCGATCAAAGGCATCGCAGAGATGTATCGCGAGCGCGGCAACCACATCATCACGGAAGTGACCGAGCACAAGGCTGTGCTCGATACCTGCAAGCGGCTGGAGAAGTCTGGTTTCCGGGTGACCTACCTGCCTGTGAAGGCGGATGGCCTGATCGACCTGGACGAACTGAAGGCTGCCATGACGGACAAGACCATCCTGGTCTCGATCATGTTTGCCAACAATGAGATCGGGGTCATCCAGCCGGTTACCGAAATCGGCAAGCTCTGCCACGAGCGCAACATCATCTTCCACACCGATGGTGTGCAGGCGGCGGGCAAGATCCCGGTGGACGTACTCGCCATGAATATAGACGTCATGAGCCTGACCGCGCACAAGATGTACGGGCCGAAGGGTGTAGGTGCCCTGTATGTGCGTCGCCGCAACCCGCGCGTCCAGATCTCGGAACAGATCAATGGTGGCGGTCATGAGCGCGGCATGCGTTCCGGAACCTTGAATGTTCCGGGCATCGTCGGCTTTGGCAAGGCAGCCGAGATCGCGCGGGAAGAAATGGCAGCCGAGGGCGACCGGCAGCTCGCACTGCGCACCCGTCTCCAGAAGAAGTTTGAAGATGCGCTCGATTACGTGCACGTTAATGGTTCAATGGAGCATCGCCTGCCCGGCAATCTCAACATGAGCTTCGTGTATGTCGAAGGCGAGTCGCTGCTGATGGGTATTAACGACATTGCGGTTTCGAGTGGATCCGCCTGCACCTCGGCGACGCTTGAGCCATCGTATGTACTGAAGGCCCTAGGATTGGGCGACGATGTGGCGCACTCTTCAATCCGTTTCGGGCTGGGGCGTTTCAACACCGAGGCCGAAGTGGATTATGTGGCCGACAAGCTGATCGACGTCGTGCAGAAGCTGCGCGAGCTGTCGCCGCTCTACGAGATGGTCAAGGAAGGCATTGACCTGACTAAGATCGAATGGGCAGCGCACTAAGAGCGCGTCTTCGCGTACCGTTTTATGAATCACCGGCAGGACAGGATTTCCGAGGAGAAACAAACATGGCATACAGCGATAAGGTCGTAGATCACTACAGCAATCCCCGCAATGTTGGCACGCTGGATAAGACTTCGAGCGAAGTCGGCACGGGCC
>CAXTEW010000300.1:0-3368 GCA_964243175.1 uncultured Acidobacteriaceae bacterium | reverse complement strand
TGCGGTTTTGCATGGGCTACCTGCTTTCCTAGCGCGGGTGGGTCCGGGGCGCAGGTGTTTCGTCAACGATACGGAAACGGGCCGGTACCTGGAAGGGCGCTGCATCCGGCTCCTCCTCGGTGACGTCCTGCACGGCGACAATCTGCTCCCCGTGCGCGGTCTTCCATGCTTCAGGATCAGGTAGACGGATGTTTGGGTGAGCGCCGTACTCAACCGCTCGTGACGGCGGGCCCGGTGCCGGAGCTTCTCCGTGCCATGCAGCAGGGTCACGGCAAACGTCGGGATGGGTACAGCAGCGACCAGCGCATGGGGCCATCTCGCAGCGATAGCATACTGCAAGGCGGCCCCTGGCCGGGGATCGATCGCACGGGGCGAAGCCGGCCACCGCAGCCTACTTAAAGCCGAGCACCGGGTGGGGGATGTAGTCGGATTCCAGCTGTTTCACCTCGTCTGGTGAAAGCTTTACATCGACAGCAGCCGCCGCATCGGCAAGGTGGTGCTCCTTGGTGGCGCCCACGATAGGGCTGTCGATAAAAGGCTTTTGGAGCATCCAGGCCAACGCGAGCGTAGCCTGCGAAACACCCTTGTCCCTGGCCAGCTCCGTCACCTTGTCGATGACCTTTCGATCCGCTTCCTCGGTGCCGGCGTACATGGTCTTGCCGAACTGGTCGGTCTCGAGTCGCTTGGTCGTTTCCGCGTTCGACGGACGCGCCAGGCGGCCACGGGCCAGCGGGCTCCACGGGATTACGCCCACGCCTTCCGCCTCGCACAGACCCATCATCTCGCGCTCTTCCTCGCGATAGATCAGGTTGTAGTGGTTCTGCATCGAGACGAACCGCGTCCATCCATGGAGCTCCGCAAGATAAAGCGCCTTCGCGAACTGCCAGGAGTACATGGACGACGCACCGATGTAGCGCGCCTTGCCTGCCTTGACCACGTCATGCAGTGCTTCCAGCGTTTCTTCGATGGGCGTTTCGGGATCCCAGCGATGGATCTGGTAGAGATCGACATAGTCGGTCTGCAGCCGCTGAAGGCTGGCATCGATCTCGTGGAGGATCGCCTTGCGCGACAAGCCGCCGCCATTGACTTCGTCCCGCATGACCCCGTGAACCTTGGTGGCGATCACGGTGTTTTCGCGGCGAGTGTTGTTCTTTAGAAACTTGCCGAGAACCTCTTCACTCGAGCCGCGCGAGTAGACGTTCGCGGTGTCGAAGAAGTTGATACCGAGGTCAAGAGCCTGCTTGAGAAACGGCTGCGAATCGGCTTCGTTCAGCGTCCAGGCGTGGCTGCCGGGGGTGAGCGTTCCCTTGGCCGGCTCGCCGTACGACATGCAGCCAAGACAAATGCGTGAAACCTTGAGGCCGGTCTTGCCGAGGCGGGTGTACTCCATCGTGTGCTTGCTCCCAGGGGTAGAGTTCTGCTTCCTGGGTAGGATGCAGCGGGCCTGGAGCCACGAATCAGTGCCGGCAGCTGCGGCGTCCTCAGGCAGGAAGAATGCCGTACTTCTCCGCAAGGAAACGCTGCAGGGTGCGGGGCAGGGCAGAGCAGAGCTCCTGCCAGGTAAGCAGTTTGAGCCGGCAGCGCAGCGCGGCGGCCGGTACGGCGGCAAGCACCGCATGCCATTGTGCTACCAGGTCCTGTCGACGTCCGTCGCACAGCACGCAGAAGCTGCCGCCGGTCGCATGCGCGGCCAGCACTCCGCGCAGAAGCTGGTAGCCCGCGTAGGCGCCGGCGGTGGTACGGGGCAGGGCATCGACGTCGAAGATCTCCGGGAGATCGAGGAAGCGGAAGACCAGCGCCGGCCGTGCCTGCTGGAAGCTGGACTCGGTAAGTTTGGCCTCGACCAGCAAGTCGCCAAGCTGCATATCGCACTCGGTCGTGTCGATCAGGTTGCGCTCCCGGGGCAGCCGGGGATGCACGCCGAAGCGCGGCTGATCGCAGACGCCGAGCAGATTTGTGACCCGGCCGGAAGAGAACAGCGCCGGATGGCAGAAGATATTCATCAGCAGGGCGTCGGAGCTGGCGGCGCAGTCCAGCTCCCGCCAGCTCCAGTCGGCGCGAGGCCGGGCGCGGCGGCCTGCTGTGTGCGCCTTCTCCAGGCGGGCGAGCCAGGTGGGCTCGGCCAGGATGGCGCGGTAGCTGGCAGGCTCAAAGTTGCCATGGAGACCGCAATCATCTTCGCCAAAGATGATGCTGGGTGTGCGCCCCGTCGTCTGGTCATGCAGCAGCCCATTCCTCCTGGCGTAGAGTGCTGCCCTTGCATTCAGATCACGATGCAGCGCGGTTGCGCTGCAGGAGTCATAAGGGCCCATGCAGGGATGGTAGGCGAATGAAATACGAAGAGCAAGCAGGAGACCGCCTACTCGGCAGGAGGTCACTTCGTGACGGGCGTTGCTGGTGCGTGATTGTAGGCGAAGCGGTTCCTCCCGTTGGTCGTCGGCCTGGTAAGACACGTCACGAAGTGACCTCCTGCCGAGCAGGCGATCTCCTGCTCTTGCCTTTACCGCTGCCCGGTGATGCCGCTGACAGACTGCTGCAGCTTCGCCGAGTCGTAGCCGATTCCCTTCTTGAACACAAGCTCTGGCTTGCGGATCGCCGTCGGATCGTGCTCGAGGTCGCCATCGAGCAGAAGCAGGTCGGCCTGCATGCCGGGTGCGACCGTGCCGATGACATGGTCGCGCCCCAGAAACTTCGCAGCGTGGCTGGAGTAGATAGCAACTGCCTCCGCTGGCGAAAAGCCGGCGGCAACCAGCAGCTCCATGGAGCGCTGATCGCCATAGCCGGCCAGCACGCCGCCATATCCTGTGGGGTCGCAGCCAGCCATCAGCAGGCCGCCGGCCGCGGCAAAGGCGCGCTCAAACTGCATTTCCTTTTGCAGCAGGACGCTCCAGTGAGACCCGGAGGCATGCTGCGCCACCGCGCTCCGGCGGGTCTGGTAGTCATCCCACGAGAGCTGGCTCAGGGCCGCATGCACGGGCCCCAGTGTGCCGGCGGGCGGCTCATCCGGTACAAAGCTTTCAAAGATGGCCAGCGTGGAAGTGACGGCAACATGGTGCTCGACCAGGGTATGGATCATGCGTTGTACCGGCGCGCTGCTGATGTCGAGTGACCCTGCCATCTCGGCCATGGGACCGGATTGCCCCGGGCAGACGCCGGGCTGTTTCTTCGAGTAGAACTCGGTGTCGACCACCAGTCCGTGTTCAAGATTATCGATGCCCATCTCGGCGGCTTCGGTAAAGCCCACGGAGCAGAGATGCCCGGTGATCTTTGCGCCGCGGGCATGCGCTGCGTCGATCGCCGCTCGCAGTTCCGCCGGGGTGATATGCATGTAGGCCTTGTAGGAGGGTGCGCCGCGGTCGCCCCAGTAG
>CAXTEW010000299.1:0-3372 GCA_964243175.1 uncultured Acidobacteriaceae bacterium | reverse complement strand
GTGTGCTGAACGTCACAGCAGAGGCGCGTAAGCCACTTGCGGCGCCGCTATTTTTGCGTACACTGCTGTGCATGGGCGCCTGTTTCTACATCGTGGTAGAAGGCGAAGATCCCGGCTTTGACATCTTTGTCAACGGCCACGCGTTGGCGCGGCACGAGGCTGAGCTTGAGCACCTGGCGTTGCAACTGAACGTCTCGCCTCTGCTCGAGTTTTTCTCGGCAGATCGCAACTCCATGGCCATCCTGCTCGAACAGGGGGCAGGTGATCCGGCATGGAGCCAGTCGCTGCCCGATCCCCAGTGGTTTACACCCGGGGAAGGGCTGGCCACGGTCGGCGCGCTGCTGGTGTATCTGGAGCAGCATCCCGCCTCGCTGGAGGCAGATACAGGCCAGGTTGTGCGCGAGCTATTCGAGTACCAGGCGGTGCTGCAGAAAACGTCTGCGCATGCCCTGCGCTGGCACCTGGCTGTCAGCTGGGAGTAAGTCGCACGGCCAGACCAAGGTTGAACGCAGGTCGTTCGACATCGCTCAGGGATGACCTTGATCTCGCCTCGGCTTGTCCGGAGGCAGCACGCATGCAATCCTGGCTCACCTTGAGAAACCGCGCTTCCTCTAAAACCCTGGGTCACCCTGAGCGAAGTCGAAGGATCTGCTTTTTCCTGGTCTTGACCATAGCAATCCACAGACAGCACTAGGGCCGCTTCTGCTCCAGTTGTTTACGCAGAAACATGGCCTGCCCAAGGTGATAACTGGTGTGCGTTCCTGCAAGCAGGGCTTCATGCAGAATGGTCTGGCCATCGCCCCACGGTATCTCCGCAAACAGGTCGGTGACAGGATTGCTGACCAGCTCCGCCATATCGTCCAGCGCCTTCTCCAAGGCCGCAACCGCCTGCTTTGCCGCCCCGGCACTTTCCGGCTCGGCCTCTGCAGGCCAGTACGCCCTGGGCCACTCCGGCGCTACATAGTCTTCCTTGATGGAGAAGATGTGCAGGTCCTGCAGCGTGAAGCGGGTATGCTCCAACAGCTGCCACAGGGTATGCGGGGCGCCATCGATCGTGGCTCTCCAGTCCCCGTCGCGCACCTTGCCGAAGACAGCCGCCGCATCCAGGTGCGCGCCGCCGCCTTGTATCGCTTCCACGAGCTGCTCGCGTAGTGCTGTCAGCTGGTCATCCTGCATCTGTCACCCCTGCCCTGTCGGATGATCGCCGCGGGAGAGCCGCTGCCCGTGATCCTCGGCGAGGGATTTCAACCGAAGACCTTGCCCATGCGCCGGATCTGCGCGCCTACCCCGCGCAGCTTTTCCTCGATATGCTCGTAGCCTCGATCCATGTGGTACACGCGGTCGAGGATCGACTCGCCATCGGCCACCAGCGCGGCCAGGACCAGGGACGCCGACGCCCTGAGATCCGAGCACATGACGGCTGCGGCAGAGAGCGGCGACTTGCCGGTGATGGTCGCCGTGCGGCCCTCCACTTTGATATTCGCGCCCATGCGTGCCAGCTCGCTCACATGCATGAAGCGATTCTCAAAGATGTTCTCGACCACGATAGACGTTCCTTCGGCCTGGGTTGCCAGCGCCATGTACTGCGCCTGCATATCGGTCGGGAAGCCTGGATACTCCTGTGTCGAAACATCGGCGGCCTTCAAGTTTCCCTCGCTGCGAACGCGGATAGAATCCTTGCCGAGGATCTCGATGCGCGCGCCGGCCTCCTGCAGCTTGTGGATCACGGCGCCCAGGTGATCGGGGTTACAGTTCGACAGTTGGAGGTCGCCGCCCGTGATCGCTCCCGCGATCAGAAAGGTGCCGGCCTCAATGCGATCCGGGTTGATGCGGTGACGAACGCCGTGCAGCTTATCGACACCCTTTACGCGAATGGTCGGCGTGCCGGCGCCTTCAATCTGCGCGCCCATGCCGATCAGCATCGTGGCCAGGTCGACTACCTCGGGCTCGCACGCGCAGTTCTCGAACAGCGTCTCGCCCTCTGCCAGCACGGCGGCCATCAGCAGGTCTTCAGTGCCGGTGACCGTGATCTTGTCGAACGCAATCTCCGTACCCTTCAGGCGATCGGCGCGGGCCTCAATGTAGCCGTGCTCGTAGGTGATGGTGGCGCCCATCTTTTCCAGGCCCTTGATATGGAGGTCGATGGGGCGGCCGCCGATGGCACAGCCGCCCGGCATGGCGACGCGCGCGATGCCACAGCGGGCAATCAGCGGGCCGAGCACGAGCGAGGAAGCACGCATGGTCTTGACGATCTCGTACTTGGCGCTGGGGTCTGACAGCACCGCGCAGCTGACCGTGGTGCGATGCTGTGCGCGGCCATAGCCAAGCTCGACCTCGGCGCCCATGGAAACCAGAAGTTTGCGCTCTGTTTCGATGTCCTGCACCTGCGGAATGTTTTCGAGGACGACTTCTTCCGCGGTCAGGATGGCGGCTGCCATGCAGGGCAGCGCCGAGTTCTTTGCGCCGCTCACGCGCACCGTTCCAAGCAGCGGATTTCCGCCGCGAATGACAAACTTATCCATGTGCTTCCTGCTTACTCCTCGGGTACCAGTCTAACTGCTCCCTGCATCCGCTTCCCCCACGTGCGTGCGAAGGAAACAAAGGAGTAAACTTGGCGACGATCATGCCTAGCCCGATGCTTCCGCTCGCTGCCCTCGCCGTACTCGCCCCAATGCTTGCCGCCGCGCAGTCGCCTGGCGCAGCCTCCAATATGACCGTGGTGACACCTGCGGGTACGCTGGGCGGCGTCAGCCAGGACACGCCCGGCGGCCAGGCTTATGCGTTTCTAGGCATCCCGTATGCGGCGCCGCCGGTTGGCCCCCTGCGCTGGAAGCCGCCCATGCCCGCGGCCCGGTGGACAGGCACGCGGCAGGCGACGAGCTTCGGGGCGCGCTGCATGCAGCCCTCGCTCTATGACGACATGTTTTTCCGTGATGTCGGCGGCAGCGAAGACTGCCTGACACTCAACGTGTGGAAGCCCGCGAATACCGCGAAAAAGCTGCCCGTCATGCTATGGATCTACGGTGGCGGCTTCTCGACCGGCGGCACCTCGGAGCCGCGGCAGGATGGTGCGCACCTCGCCACCAAGGGCGTCATCGTGGTGACCTTTAACTACCGCCTGGGCATCTTCGGCTTCATGACCCACCCGGAGCTGATGACTGAATCGCCCAACCATGCGGCAGGGAACTATGGCCTGCTGGACGCGATTGCCGCACTCCAGTGGGTGCACGCCAACATCTCTGCTTTTGGCGGCGATCCAGGCAATGTCACCATCTTTGGCGAAAGCGCCGGCTCGTTTGCCGTGAGCGCCCTGATGGCCTCGCCACTCGCCCATGGACTGTTTGCGCATGCGATCGGCGAAAGCGGCGGCGC
>CAXTEW010000298.1:0-3382 GCA_964243175.1 uncultured Acidobacteriaceae bacterium | reverse complement strand
CCGAGACCCGAGATGCGGATATCGTTCGGGTCTGCAGCGGCGGGCGATTGCATGGGCGGAATGGTGAGGGAGGGCGGAGTATCCTGGGCCAGAGGAAATGCTGCAGCGAGCAGCGGTGCTGGCAGGCGCAGGACGTGTGTCGTTACGTGGGGAAGCGCCCGCACTTCGCGGGCAGCAAGCAGCAGCAGCAAGCCTCCCGTCAGCCGCAATGTCATGCCAAGCCGCATCAGGGCTGCTCCGGTGCGCCTGTATGCGGCACGAGCAGAGAAGAGAAATCCTGCGTGCGATCTAATGTCGCCAGCAGGGAGACATTTCCGCTGGTCCCGCCGATAAGGAACTGTGCGCCGTCTACCTGCAGGATCGAAACGAAGCGCTTGTCGCCGAGGGACACTGTCTCGGAAACCTGGAGGCGACGATCGTGACGGCGCCGATGCTGCTGAGCCTGCAGCCACTTCCATGTCCGGGCCACATGTGCCCACACGTGCTCGATGGCAGCAGCCGTACCTGCCGGGAACGGCGTTCCGAACGCGATTGCTTCCGCGAGCTCCGATTGCGCGGCTTGCGGCCTCCCGGTTCCTGGCGGGCACGCTTCTGGTTGCCGTGCATCGAGTCGTTCCCTCCCTGAAGCACGCGCTCCGACGCGGCCTGATTCTGGAGCGTCGTGCCGTGCTGTCACGGGGTGCCTGCGTTCCTGCGCGGTTCTGCGTTGCTTCAGAGTCATACGAGGTCCGTGATCCGGGCAGCAAGACGATCGCCCACGACTTCAAACTCCGCCCATGCCATCAACACGCCATTTACCTGCAAGGGAATATCGGTGCTCTGATGACAGGCCGTTTCTACCAGCGAACCCGCGGTAAGCTCGAGCAGGGACCGCACCGTGAAGCCAACCGTCGGCACCGCGAGCGCCACCGTGCACGGAAGCCAGGGCAGAATATCTCCAGGACTTGGGCCAGCCGGAACCGGAGAAGAGGCGGTCAGAGTAGCCGGATTTTCCGCCGGCGCTGCAGGAGCGGTTGCCAGCTGCACCTCGGGGATTTGTAATGCACCAGCCATGAAGCCTCTCTCCTGCCAACTGCAAGGTGCCCGGCCGTTCCAGGTCTGAGTGCCCCACCCCTGCTGCAACCACGGGATGGAGTCAAGGTGCGGGACTCACAGCAGGCATGTGCAACTGGGTGGCCACAACGTTCCGTTCCACACCCGTGATGGACGCGAACACGTCGCAGCGCCGTCGAAAAGGCGAGCGTGGCCTACACGCGGGCTGGCGGCAGATGGCAGGGAGGCGGGTTACAAGGGTAAGGATGGTGCGTCAAAAAGAGCCCGGGTGATCCTGACCGAAGTCAAGAACAGCCCGGGCTCTCACCAGATACTCATCTCGTATGTGAAGCCGCTAAGCCAAAGCCAGCGATCAGCCGCTTATCATCGCGATGGTCGCTTCCGACACCTGCTGGAAGGTAGTGATGGCCTTGGCGTCCGCGGAGTAAGCCTGCTGCGCGACGATCATCTTGGCAAATTCCGCCGCCACATCCACGTTAGAGCTCTCGATCGAGCCGCCCGTAATTGTGCCTCGTCCGCCCGTACCGGCGATGCCGATATTGGCCGCGCCCGAACCGTTGGTTGCGTCGAAGAGGTTGCTACCCGTCTGCTGCAAGCCCTGGTTGTTCACGAATGTTGCAAGCGCCACCTGCCCTAAGGCCTGTGTGGCGCCATTGCTGAAGGTGCCTTCAACCGTTCCGTCCTTCGCAATGGCATACTCTGAGAGCGTGCCCGCGGCCCGGCCATCCTGCGTCGTCGAGCTGGTGGCATTGGCCAGGTTGGTCTGCGTAATCGTCTTACCCGCGCTGTCGGCCAGGTTCCAGGACAGGTTCATGGCCGCTGCGCCATCGGTGAAACCGGTCGCACTGATGCCGATCGAGGTAGCCGTCGCTGCTGGCCCCGGCGGCGCCGTTGGTGCCGCCTGACTAAAGCTCGAGAGGACGCCAGACGAGTTGAAGGTCATGGTACCGCTGCCGACGACCGTGTTGCCGGTGGCGCCAGCCGTAAAGTCAGAGGAAGGCATGCTCGCCGAATAACTCCACTGGCCCGTAGTACCAGTGGGCGTGTAGGTCATCGTTAACAGGTGAGAGTTACCAATCGAGTCGTAGACCGCAGTTGGCGTTCCGGCGTAGGGGGCCGTCGACCCTGCCTGCAGATTCGTTATTACCTGCACGTTCGTTGTCGCGTTGGCCGGGCTCGTCATGCCCAGGCCTGTTTGCAGTGGTCCGAGCGCGGAGGTGGTCGAGACAATGCCGTTGACAGCCGGGTAGCCAAGAATCAACGCACCGCTTGCCGTTGTCAGCTGCCCGAGCTGGTTGGTCGTAATATCGCCTGCGCGGGTATAGGCAGTGGAACCGTCAGCCTGCTGCGCGATAAAGAAGCCGTTGCCGGACAGCGCCATGTTGGACGAGATGTTGGTCGCGCTGGCGCCACCGTCCGCGAAATCAGAGGTCGTCTGCGAAACGGTCACACCCTCGCCGGTCTGAACAGGATCGTTGGCCCCGTTGATGCTGCTGCTTTGCGCGAACAGGTCGGCAAAGGAAACGTTCTGATCCTTGTACGCAACTGTATCCAGGTTGGCCAGGTTGTTGGAAACAGACTGCAGCTCTGCCTGGCTTGCATTGAGGCCTGATAGCGGAACACCGAAAAATGACATTACTTGCCTCCGTTGATGCCGGTGATGTTAGAGAAATCTAAAGTCTGGTTTGGATCGTTCGCGGCCGAGATGGCAGCGCTGGTCGTGCTGGGGTCAACGGCGCTCAACATCGCTGCGTTGGCCGCGATGACAGCAGCCGAACTTGGCGTCGTCGACGAGACTGCTGGATTCGCGACCTGGGGAGCGGTTGTCGATGCATTTGCGGCGGTGGTGGCCGGGGTGAGTGCCGAATTGATGCTGATCAACTGATCCAGCTGGTTCAGCGAGATCATCTGCCCCACCATCGCGGTCGAGTCCATGGGCGCGGTCGGGTCTTGATTTTGCAGCTCCTTGACCAGCAGGTTGAGGAACGTGCTGCTCACCGAAGTAGCGTCTGTACCAGAGGCCGAAGTGCTGCCACTTGTCGAGCTTGCACCGCTTGCTGCGGCAGCCTGGGCTTTTGCCTTCGCAGCAGTGGCAAGCGAAAGCGGGCTCAACGTGGAGAAGAGTGGTAGCTGTGTCACGGGCGGTATCGCAGAAACTGACATGTGATCTCCTGGACTACTTATGAGGTGCTGGAACTAAACCTGTATATCGAGCCGCGCACTGCTGCCTGCTGCCGGTGACGCGTAGGTCGCCGAAGGGACAGCCTGCTCGTTGGGCAGCCCCGTTGCACCTGTGTGCGCGCCGCTGCCCTGTTCCTGCCTGCCGCCT